>DLGX01000037.1 GCA_002482925.1 Candidatus Saccharibacteria bacterium UBA7683 | reverse complement strand
TAGGTGTAGACAAAGGTTTGAAGCTCGGCTGGCTGGCCTTTACACTGGCCACCGTTCTTTAACGATGCCACACTGCCTTCGGGGGAATGCTTTACAAATTCGCTTTCGAATTCGCTTGCGTTCATGTCAGCTTGACTATCGCCATCACGTTTGTCGCCACTCGCAAACCATGCATTTTGATCAGCATTAAGCGGAACGTCTATGCCCGTAGTGCTTAAACTACCGCCCGTAACGCGCATAAACTTACCAAGCGAGGCATCTTCTTTATTAACGACTACGCCTTCTAGGTGAATATGCTTGTCGTCATGTTCGTGATACGTACTGGTGCCGATTTTGTTAGAAAGAAACCCCGTAGGATCACGGAGTTCAAGTTCCGTACCGCATGCCCAGAATTCAATTTCAGCATGCCAGTGCACTGGCCCGCCAGATTCCGAACGAACATTCAAGTAAATTGTGCTTACAATCAAAAAGAGCGTTGGAGCAAGCAGGGTAGTGGCAAGACCTGCAAATAAAGCAGGCTTGAGCTTCGGAATTCTATCACGCAGTGCTACAGAGAGTACCACTAATACAACTAGTAGTAGCGCCGCACCGACAATGATGCTTTTGGAGAGTCCGGCAATCTGTTGTTCAAGATCAAGAGCGTTCATAATTTATTTGTTTTTCGTTACCCTAACAGTGTACCATAAGAAGTATCGTGAGTAATATAAAGACCCCAGAAGCTTGGTATAAATTACAAGCTGAAGCAGTACTTAAAAAATTTAAAACTTCTGGTGCCGGCTTAAGTAACGCTGATGTAGAAGCAAATCAACAGAAATACGGAGCCAATGAGCTGATTGCCCAAAAGGCTACTTCGCCGTTACAAATATTAGCCGACCAGTTTAAAGACGTGCTGGTAATTGTACTTCTTGTGGCAGCTACAATTTCTTTAGCGTTGAGTATATTTGAAAACGGCACTATCGGTACGGAGTCGTTACTTATATATGGCATTGTCGTTGCAATAGCATTGGTTGGCTTTTTTAATGAATACCGCGCTGAAAAAACTATTGCTTCGTTAAAGCAAATGCTCGCCTTTAGTGCCAAAGTACGCCGAGCAGGTAAAGTAGTAGAAATCGATGCCAAAGAACTTGTTCCAGGGGATATTTTACTACTTGAAGAAGGTCAAAAAATACCAGCTGATGCCAGGGTGTTAAAAGCCGAGTCGCTACAAGTTAACGAATCAAGTTTAACGGGGGAATCTAGCGCTGTAACTAAGAAGAGCCAGGTGTTGCAGAAAACCCTCGCTTTGGGTGATCAAATCAACATGCTCTTTAGTGGAACCTATATTACTAGTGGTACTGGCGAAGCGGTGGTTATTGGTACTGGTGCAAACACCGAAATTGGACGTATCGCTAAACTGGTGGAAGGGGTAGAACAAGAAGCTACGCCCATGCAAAAAAAACTCGATGCACTTGGTAAGCGCCTCGGCGCAGTAGTAATACTACTTTGTGTTGTGGTGTTTATTGTGGTGCTATTATTCGACAAAGAACTCTCGGGCAGTACAATTTCACGCCTGATATTTGCATTTACCGCTGCGGTTGCTTTAGCGGTGGCTGCAATTCCTGAAGGATTAGCCTTTGTGGTTCGTATAAGTCTCGCGCTTGGAGCTCGGCGAATGGCCAAGCAGAACGCTCTTGTACGCAAGCTTTCTGCTGTTGAAGCACTCGGTAGCACTGATGTAATTTGTTCAGACAAAACCGGTACGCTGACCAAGGGGGAAATGACAGTTCGTAAAATATGGGTCGGGGCAAGAGTTCTTGAAGTAAGCGGGGAGGGGTACAGCCTAGAAGGTGCTATTGCAGATCAAAAAGGCAAACCAGTAGCAGAAGATGAATCATTACAGCTACTTTCAACCATTGGCGCACTGTGTAACAACGCACACTTAAAAGAAAATGCAGTTATTGGCGATCCAACCGAAGCCTCGTTACTTATTAGCGCGCATAAAGCAGGTCTCGATTATCATGATGTGCAAAAAGAATTCCCGCGCGTTAAAGAATTTCCCTTTAATTCTAGTCGTAAACTCATGACCAGCGTACATAAAGATGAATCTGGTTACATTGTTGCCGTAAAAGGAGCACCAGATGTAGTACTGGCACACGCCACCCATATTTTAATAGATGGCAAAAAACTCGAACTTAACGAAGCACGCAGAGAAGAAATATTAAAAGCAAATAGTGAATTTGGTTCTAATGCCCTTCGGGTGCTTGGCTTTGCTATGAAGGAACTAAAAACAGTACCTAAATCTGAAAAATCAGCCGAACAAGAACTGGTGTTTGTAGGTCTTCAAGCCATGATTGATCCACCGCGAAAAGAAGTAGCAGAAGTAATTAGTAGAGTAAAAAAAGAAGCAGGCATGCGGGTGATTATGATTACGGGCGACCACATAGATACGGCCAAAGCAATTGCCCGCGAACTTAATATTACCGGCGATGCTATTTCAGGTGTCGAGCTAGATGAACTTACCCAAGAACAATTCGAACAAAAAGTTGAAGAAATTAGCGTGTATGCCCGCGTGAACCCAGAACATAAGATTAGAATTGTTCAAGCTTTAAAGAATCAAGGTCATCAAGTTGCTATGACTGGTGATGGCGTGAATGATGCACCTGCTATTAAAGCTGCAGATATTGGTATTGCCATGGGAATAACGGGAACCGATGTAACCAAAGAAGCGGCCGACCTAATATTGTTAGATGACCAGTTCTTAACAATAATTGCAGCTATAGAAGAAGGCAGGGGAATTTTCGACAATGTGCGTAAGTTCGTCAACTTTTTACTTTCGGCCAATATTGCGGAGGTTATTACCATTGTGGCCGGCATAATCTTTGCTCGTAAGCTACTGCTCAGCCCTTCTCAGCTATTATTTATTAACATTGTTACCGATGGTCTTCCTGCAATTGCGCTTGGCTCAGACCCTGCTGCACGGGCAATCATGAAGTTCAGCCCTAAAAAGTACCAATCTGCCATAATTAACACCCGTACCTGGGTAGAAATTATTGTCTTTGGGTTCCTTATGACTGGCGCGCTTCTGCTTCTTTATAACACTGTTCCTATAATGTACTCGGGCGCCATTGTATTTACTGGTATGGTGGTTTTCGAAATGGCGCGCTTAATAGATATCCGAACAGATTACAAAATCAAATGGCTTTCCAACCCGCTTCTTACTGTTGCAATCGTGCTTTCACTGCTTCTGCAAGTAGCAGTGGTACACATACCTTCATTCGCCAAGCTCTTTAGCGTACACGCCTTGCTACTTTCACACTGGCTCTACATACTGGCCTTAAGTGTTGTGCTAGTAATAGTTATGAAGCTCCTTAATAAGCCATTCGATAGGCTCGGACGCGAACACAGCTAGATCTGTTAAACTGCAATATCTTAAACAACCTAAACTTGACAAAATATAAAGCTTATGCTAATATGAAAGTGTTGTTTATTAAAACAAACAGCAAAACAAAATATTAAATAAAAAGGAGTAGCCATACCAATGACTAAGCCAAAAAAAATTACCGTAACGTTTATAGACACTAAGTCTACGACTAAGGTAAAAAAAGACGACGACATTAAAAAAGCATTAGAAGCCAAGCAAGACGCAGCTGACGATGCATGTCCCTTCTGTTAATCCTAGATTAACAGAGTAAAGTCTGGTATCATTAAGATCGCATTTTGCTAAAAACATTATGCGATCTTTTTGTTGAGAGCACATCTTAACTTCTTCCTACAATTTTTTAAACCAAGACATTTTGTCTGTTTGAAAAATTGAAAGGAGGCGAAGTGTAGAGCTTGTTAAGTCGTAAGAGTCAAACTTGTTTTGCTCGTCGGCTTTCAAGCTTGTAGCTTACGCCGACGTGGCAGCGTAGCTCAGTTGGTTAGAGCGTAGGACTCATAAGCCTAAGGTCACTGGTTCAATTCCAGTCGCTGCTACCACACTAGAACCTCACGAAAGTGGGGTTTTTGTGTATTTACCGATTGGAGTTGAACCAGTGTCGAGTGAGCAAAGCGAACGGCTGGTCGTGAAGCGTAAGCACGCGCAGAAATGTATTTCGAGCATGATGTAGCGAAAAAGCGAAGCGCTGTTCCAGTCGCTGCAACCACGATAGGATCTCACACCAGGTGGTATTTTTTAGTCGTGTTGCAATTGGTAGTCTTAGATTCGTAATAAACTATTGTAGAAAAGTTTAAAAATATAGTTCTTATGGTAAAATAACCTCATAAAGTTACCAAAACAAAATCAAGGAACATTAATGAAACAAATACTAAAACTACTTGCCGTCAGCGTGCTCGCACTTGGTTATATGCAAACACCAGCGGTTCAAGCTCTAGGAGTTGTAGCACCAAAAGGTATCGAAGCAGGTGATATATTGATGATTTTAGCTTCATCTTTCGGTTTAACCCTCGTCGGCGCTGTTTATTTACTCATAAAGTTTAAACAGAATCGTTCTTAGGTTAAATAATCACGAAGATTATGGTTATTGCTACTGCAATAGTAAGTGCCTGTAAGTTCATTTTTTGTGCTCGTTTTTTATCAGCACTGACTGCACTGGAATCTGTAATAGTAGAAGCTAAGTCGCTGTCATCATTTGCATTTTGCGTGCCTGCTGCGCCGTAACCAACACAGAATTTGTTCTTTGCTTGTAAAAAGTCTATCACAGAAATGAATATCGGTACTATCAAGATGATTCTAAAATATTGATTCACGTTGAGCGCAAGAAGCGCACCAGTCATAATCACGCTTAGAATCAAACCAAAATAACCAGCTTTGCGACGGCTCTAACATTCGATATCTGGATTATTTATTTAGGTCTACATCACAGAATCTCAAAATAATATTTTCGTCTTGTGCTTACATAAAAAGTGAAGATCTGTTTTGACATACAAAAACCAGTGATTAATAGAATAATTGACAAACAGTTGTAAATTTGCTATAATATAAAACATAATGCCATTGCCAGAACAATTCAATTACCGACAACCAATAGAAGTGCCAGATGCTGCTGAAGACCTGCAGTATATTCGTGATATCGCCCAAACTGCGCTTGCTAGGCACCACGAAGGTATAAATGTGGCTTCACTTGGCGAAGGTGAAGATGAAATACGAATTGCACCAGACGAAGACGGTGGATACAGTTTTACCGCAGGCACTATAATGGGCGATCAAGAAGCAATGGAAGTAGGAGAAGGCCAAAGTATCAGTAGAACACTGGCGATCGATGGCTTGCTACGCGTGAAGCGCGCAACACTTGAAGTTGGAAACGAATTACAGCGTAACGAACTCGGGGTATTTACAAAACGTATCCCACAAGATGGTCTCAAGTCATTTATTGCAAGTATTGCAGAAAGAATGAGAGAACAACAAGAATAGACCTGTTATTATAAAAACATGAATAAAGGCGTAATCTTGTTGATGTCGGGTGTTGGCGGTACGGCCGGTGGTTATATAACGTTTTTACTTGGTGCAAACGGCTTCGGGGGCTGGAGTATCTTGGGCGCATTTATAGGCGGACTCGCTGGTATCTGGGTGGGCTACAAAATATGCGACTATTAAGGTAGTTGTAGTATAATAGAACCCTAGTATGTATGTACTAGAATTACAATCAACACTGCTGTAAGATTTTTGCCGGCTCATTGCCGGTTTTTGTTTTTCTAGAAGCTACACGCAGAACGGCGCTAATTGTAAAGAGAGGATCTGAGGTGACGGTACAAGAACGAGGTACACAACCGGATTATGGTGCAGGGTTAGCTGGGGAGCTTGTAGACTTGCCGGCAGTTGAAGCGCCTTTTACACCAGAAACAGCACAGGCAGAACTCGACGCAATTTTTATTGATGGTTTTGATGGTGATGCTCACAAAAGCTTTAGTAGAGGTAGAACCGACATCGCTTATGGCCGTGATACTGAAGATGCACAATTTCACATTAGAGTGGAAGGTCTGCTTGATGTTGCAAATAGGCTATTCGATACCCCAAGAAGCTAAGCTATTACTGTGTAGCTTTTGGTACATGCTGTAAGATGTAGTTCAGATGAATGACCAACATACATACATTATTGCTGTAAGCGGTGGCGTTGATTCAATCGTATTACTTGACATGCTGGTTAACGATCGTTGTCCAAACTTGGCTGTTACAAAAGAACAGCTGATTGTTGCGCATTTCGATCACGGTATCAGAAAAGATTCCTCAACAGATGAAAATTTCGTTAGGGGAGTGGTGGGGGACTATGGTTTAACCTATGAAACCGCCAGTGCTGAGCTTGGGGCTAATGTAAGTGAAGAATCAGCACGTGAAGCGAGATATAATTTTTTGCGACAATGTTGCAAAAAATATAATGCGCAACTAGTAACTGCTCACCATCAAGACGATTTAATTGAAACTATGCTGATTAACCTCATTCGTGGAACTGGCTGGCGTGGCTTAGTCAGCCTAGATTCTGATTCTCATACAATTCGACCGTTGCTTGCCACTACTAAAAATGAACTTTCACACTATGCAAAAGAACATGGGCTCAAATGGCACGAAGATAGTACTAATACAGATACATCGTATTTAAGAAATTACATTCGGCTACAGCTGTTGCCGGCAATGCTTAAAAAAGATCCAGATGTAATTAGCAAACTTCTGGATATTAATAAGAAGACAAAAGAGATTAAAAAAGAAATTGCGACACAGATGCAAAAAATTATTCCTGCTGTTTCTAATCCACTAAACCTGCCAAGGCATGGGTTTATTATGTGGCCTTCCCAAGTTTCGCGGGAAATAATCTACGCTATACTCACGCAACTTGACGCTAACTGGCACCCAAACTCACTGCAAATTTCGCGTGCGCTACACTTTATTAAAACTGGAAGACCGCACAAAGAACTAGAAGTGAGCGGGCGTCTTAAAATCACGCTCACATCAAACGCTGTACAGTTTAAAAATAGCTAATTTTATGGTAAAATTTACCAGTACTGAAAATCGAAAAAGCGAGGAGAAACAGTGGATTCAAAAAAACCGAAGAACATGCAGCCAAAGCAGAAGAATACGTTAAAAACAGTCGGACTTGTAGTATTTATTGGACTTATCGTAGCTTTTTTCTGGGCAAGTTCATCGCTGCAAGGCGTAGATTTTAAAAAGAACGTTCTGAGTTATTCCGAACTTAATCAAAAACTTAATGA
>DLGX01000062.1:4549-6030 GCA_002482925.1 Candidatus Saccharibacteria bacterium UBA7683 | reverse complement strand
TTGTATGTTATTTTTTATAAGTTTCACATAAACAATTGAACCTAAACCTGCCAGCAGCATTACAGCTACCACGAGTATGGCAATTCTTTCCCATCGAACCTTTTTCTTTAACTTAGGGGCTGCAGGGTCATGGTATGTGGTGGCCTGAGCCTGACTTGGGTGAGGTGTCTGAGTTGGTGGAAGCTGTACTGGATCTGGATTTTCGTTTTCGTTATTCACATGTAGCTCCTGTTTCATTCAGTATAACAGATTGGCTAGTTCCAGTTTTTTATAAGAATTGATACTTGTAATAGCGTTGCAAAGCTCACCCATAAAAAGTATGGTATCTGTGCAATCATCACCCATTTTGCGCGCGATTTCATAAGTAGCATTATTGCAATAATACTTATGAGCACAACAAGTATGTCTAGGGTTGCGAGAAGCGGCTTTTGCCAATTAAAAAATAGCGGTGAGTATAGAGCGTTTGCAATAAGATTTATGCCAAACGGAATAAAGAGCTTTGAACTCCAGCGTTTTTTTATGATAATCTGATACAGAACCCAACCAAAACTTATAGTAATTAGCACATACAAAAACGGCCACACTATTCCAAAAATAGTACTAGGCGGGGCAAAGAACGGTTTAGAAAGTTCGTTGTAATACTGTTGGTAATTCATAGTAAAAAGTGTAGCAGACTATACGTGCTAGAATTATGAGATGACTTACACATTAATAACTGGGGCAAGCAGTGGAATCGGCTTAGAACTTGCGCGTATTGCGGTGCGCGAAAGAAATAACGTAGTGTTAGTTGCCCGAGACGGCAAGAAGCTTAAAGAAGTTCAAAAAGAGCTCTTGGCGCAGTCGAAACATAAAAAACTTTCTGTTGAAATATTAGAAATTGATCTTTCTAAATCAGGTGCTTCAAAAAAAGTATTTGAATTTTGTGAAAATAAAAAACTTTTCATATCCACCCTAATTAACAACGCTGGGTTTGGCGATTATGGCGTGTTTGCTGAAAGCGATCTTAAAACCCAGGTTTCAATGATACACCTTAATGTGCAGACAGTAACCGAACTGACTCACCTCTTTTTGCCAGCAATGTTAAAACAAAAGAATGGAAAGATTTTAAACCTAGGTTCCGTGGCTTCGTTTTTACCGGGGCCATTAATGAGTGTGTATTTTGCTACTAAAAATTATGTGCTGAGCTTTTCTCGCGCGCTCAGCGAAGAATTGCGTGGAACTGGCGTAACAGTTACCTGTTTATGCCCAGGGTCTACGAACACTGGATTTGGTAAAGCAGCGCATGTGAGCGATACGCATTCTACCGCGCATCCAAAAACTACGGCTAAAGAGGTTGCTGAATTCGGTTGGTACAGTCTTCAAGCTGGTGATTCTGTAGCAATTTATGGTAGAAGCAACCGATTGATGATTCAAATGATTAAGTTTGTGCCACGAAATATGCTCACTCGATTGGTTAAGAGAATTCAGAAGTAAACTGACAT
>DLGX01000062.1:0-4379 GCA_002482925.1 Candidatus Saccharibacteria bacterium UBA7683 | reverse complement strand
TCAACCACTCGGTCACCTCTCCACATCGAAAGCTACTATAAAGTTTTCGCTTTCAAACAATGTTTGAAAAACTGTCACTTACCGTACGTTCTCCTTTCAAATTGAAAAAGTCGCTATGCTTTGTTTTTCAATTTGCATGATCAAGTGTATCATTTCAACCTTATAAATAACAGATATGAATGCAATTTTCGAAGCTGAATATTGTAATAAGCATAAAAATACTTTAAATTGCCCTTTTATTCTGCTTACGGTACACTTATCATATGGAACAAAACGGGGGTAAGAACGAATTTAACTACGCAGGTAGTGCACCTACAAATCCTGTAGTCCAGCAAACCGTGCCCAGGCAAATTTCGCAATCTCCATTAATGCAGTGGAACGCCTCTGAATTTATTGACCACCAAAAGAGCACTGGCTGGTTTATGCCGTTAATTCTTGGGTCAATTATACTCAGCGGTGCAATTTACTTCTTTACCCGCGACATTTTAGCAACTCTAGTAATTATGCTGGGCTGTATTTCTTTTGGTACATATGCCCGCCAAAAACCACGAACACTCACATACACGCTACTCCCTACTTCTATTAAAATAGGAAGCAAAACCTATTCGTATGATGATTTTAAAACATTTAGCATTATTGAAGAAGGCGCGCTTTTTAGTATTTTTCTACAACCTATAAAGAGATTCATGCCCCCACTTACAATTTATTTTGACCCAGATGATGGCGAGAAGATTTTTGACACCTTAGCGACGCATCTTCCCCACGTACAACGCGAGCAAGACCCAATCGAACGCTTAATGCGCAGAATCCGTTTCTAATTCTAGCTATCGCTTGCCATGTATGGTACACTGGCCTCTGTTCTGCGTTCTTTTACGAAAACAGAAAGTACCTCAAATTTTAGGGTTTGGCGTACTACGAGTTTACTCGTGGTCGCCAAAATCAAGATCCCCTAAATATTTGTAGTGCGTTACGACGCGCACCCGTAGCTCAGCTGGATAGAGCGTCGGCTTGCGGAGCCGAAGGTCGTAGGTTCAAATCCTGTCGGGTGTACCATTTTGTTTATATTAAAGACTCCTTCTGGAGTCTTTTTTGCTACACTAAACCTAATGAAATTATTTTGTGCTTACGCATTTACTGGCGAAGATTTAGAAATCGTGACTCAGCGCATGAAGATTGTTGTTGATACGCTCAGTTCAAACGGGCATGACGCTTATTGCAATAGATTTGATGCAGTAATTGATAAGCTTCAGGAACAAAATGATGTAAAAGGAATTTTTAAAGAGGCATTTAATAATATAGAAAAAAGTGAAGCACTTGTAGCTATAGTCTCGTCACCAAATAAAAGCATCGGTCAGATAATGGAAATTGGCGTTGCCTTGAGCCAAGAGAAGCCAGTGTTTCTTTTTGAACATGAATCAGCATCCGGATCATCCTATCTCCCCCAGTTAGTAACTAGGCATTTTACGTGGGAAAATCTAGAAGATTTGAAGCATAAACTACTGCTGGTTTAAGATATAAGCCGACTCCTAGTATTGACATTTATACAAAAGTATATTAATATTGTTTTTATGCCTGCCCAAAAAACTCCTTTGGAGCGTCGAGTAGACACCATAAACTCTGAAAAAGCTCGTAGTTCAGCATCTTGGGCGATGCGTCATGAAATTACAGATGCCACACCCGTTCGCGATGAATATCTTGTGTTTGGTAGAGGTCTTGCAGCCACCGCAACAAAAGCCAGTCTGCAACGTGAATTAACTACTAAGGGCTACTCTTTGCATACAGTTCGTATTGTTGATCATGTAGAAGAAATATCTGATGGTTTTTATGGTAATCCTAGCGAAGAAACACCCGTAAGCGTGCCTGCTGGAGTAGTGGTACTCGACACTATGGACTTTACAGAACAAAACCAGGACCACACTATTGGAACACCTGCAGATGTTATTCGTAACTTTTGCGCCTATGGCCAAATTAGCTGCGTGGTGCAACACGGTACGCTAGAAAGACAAACGTTTGCTGAAACAGTAGTACCAAGATTCGCAGACCAACAAGAACAAGTCGCCTAGTATTTTTATTAGCTATTGATTGTAGACTGCAAGTCGATGCATTAATATTCATCAACATTTATGACCGCTCGACCACGATGAAGCGTATCCGGAATTGTATGAATTCCAGAAGGGTCAACTCCGTACCATTCTTCTGAAGGAATTTCGATGACTTCGAAATCACCCTGCGTTATATCACTACCCACAGGTCCGCGTATAAGCTGGCCTGCTGAGCCTGTTAATAGTAGATCCATACTCGCCATCTGATGTTCTGGCGGACGATCATTAAATCGATTCGCACTAAATGACTGCACTGATTCAGATTGAACCGTACCAGATAATGCCCTAGACCCATTTCCATCCAGTATCAATACTCGACGAGCAAAATCACGTGGTCTAAATTGAATATCGGGCGAACGCATATCCACCCAAAAATCAGTATGCCAATTGTTGCCAGCATACCCAGGAAACTGTTCTTTTATTTGCGTTGCGCTTGCTGCGTTATCGACTACGCGTATTCTTACCGTAAAGTCTGGCCGTAGGTCAGGAAACGCTTTAATTATTTCAGGTCGAAGTTCAGCAATATCTTCGGGCTCAGCATGCAGAGGATCAGGGCCAAATGTAATTTCCCGAGTTGGAGCGTGCCCCGACGCATTTTTTAGCATTCTCGCGGCAACTGAGCGTGTAATTGCAGCCACGTCAGAAACAGGTGCGTGTAACAGCGTTGGTTCAGGTGAAAAATGCGTAAAATGCCCGTTTTCTACCTGTGCCATTACTAGTGTCTCCGTTTTTTAAGGAAGTAGTAGCTCAGTGCGCCTGCAGAAGCTACGCTAATGAACACAATGTACCAAAACGTCATTGGCGAAGCATCATCGCCAGGTAGATTAACGTTCATGCCGTACAAGCCAGCTAGTGCAGTAGGAATAGTAAGAGCCAGTGTTATAACTGTGAGCAAACGGATGGTTTCGTTTAACCGAGTATCCATAACGGCGCGGTATGAATCTCGAACATTAGTAATTGTCCTCAGCAAGCTTTTACAGCGTGCTATGAGCTGTTCAAGATCAACTGAGAGATCTTCTACAAGATCTTCGTCGTCTTCGTAAAGGCGGAGTAATTTACCGCTAAGAAGCTTTTCAAGTGCAGTGTTGGTAGGAATCAGCGCATCTAGGTAGTCGTTAAGCTTTCGTTCGTATTCAACGAGCGTAGAAATATCTCGCGGGTTCAAGTTAGTCACATCGCTGGTAACCGCACGCATCTGGCGGTTAATTGAAGCGACCCTGGTTTGATACTGCTGAGTAAGTGCTTCCATCATCAGCATAAAAAGCTTCGTTTGCTGGGCAGTTGAAGCAGAAGTTTTTTCTATAAACGGCTGCCACAAGCGCCCGAGTGAATCACGGCTGAAAGTTACAATATACTGCTTGCTCAGTGCAAAAAGTATTGGGGTGGTAAAATCATTAAAATCATCGTCGGTATCTGGAAGACGCGTAATAAAGTAGGTCCAGTCCCCTTCTGGCTGTACACGGGGAACTTCGTGGGGATCAAGTGCATCGGTTAAAATATCTGAATCTAAACCCAGATTACGGAGTTCAGTAAGCTCGTCTTCTGTAGGTTTTTCAGAACGAACCCAGCTACCAGCCCGTAAAGATTCGTGCTTTTGTATAGTCGGCTGATGTTTTGTGGCGCGTAAATACGTAATCATATTGGTTTAGCTTATCAGAAAGTTATCTATTATTTATACTTTAATTTAAGCATAATTTTAATAAAAAGTCAATTATTGTACCTTTTATCGATCTGTTAGAATATTTTCATGGAGAGATACAGGAGTGGTTGATGCCAGTCAAGTCTTCTGACTTGACCAAGTAGTGAAGCTGGTATAATTTTACCAGCAAACGTTCTCAACCATGTAACTACGGAGAGGTGCAGGAGTGGTTGAACTGGCTTGTCTCGAAAACAAGTGTGCCTTCACTGGTACCGAGGGTTCGAATCCCTCCCTCTCCGCCAGGAAGATGAATCCGACCCGAAGTGGTCGGATTTAGCTTTCTTACAGAAAGCGTAAGGAATTCGAAGCTAGTTCGGTGAAACGAAGTGGAGAAGCGTAGCACTATCCCTAACTCCCAGCCGATAATGGCAAACTGGTACACTAGTAACATGGATGATTCAATTTTTACCAAGATAGTGAAGGGCGAGATACCCTGCCAAAAAGTGTATGAAGATGAAAAAGTTCTTGCATTCTTAGATATTAGACCGGTACGCCCTGGACACGTGCTGATAATTCCAAAGCTACAAGTTGAATTTGTCTGGGATCTACCAGATGATGTCTACCAAGACCTTATGAAA
>DLGX01000025.1 GCA_002482925.1 Candidatus Saccharibacteria bacterium UBA7683 | reverse complement strand
AAAACGCATATGATTCAATTATACAGTACTTATTCAGTTTCTTGAGTTCGACTATTTTCTACAACCAACTCCGCCTAAACCTGGTTACCGTGTAGCCAACACCAATAGCAACAAGACCAAGTGACACAACAAGCACTACTGTAGTGCTACTTCCCGTACTAGCCAACACNNTGAGATACACTTACGCGATTTTATATTGCAATCTTAAATCTATACAGCACAGTGCCACTCAAGATCATTCCAAGCGCTACTATAGAAATCAATAGCTGAGGCGTTCCCGTACTAGCCAACACCGCAACAGGCTTAGTAAACGGTGATTCATACGCGCCAGAGTCATAGGCTGAACCTTGAGGACGTACTGCAAGGCGGGCGTCGTTAGTAAGGCCAGCTATGGTTATACCTGAATCTATAGCAGGAGAACCTTGTTTAAGGGCTATGGTAGGAACAAAGCCACCGTTGTCTGAAAGAGCTTCAAGAGTAGTACCAAGAGTGGTGAGATTGTTTTGATCGGTGGGTTGAGTGAAGTAAGGGCTACATGAGGTGTCGTCTGAAAGGTTGCCGCCTTGGGAGGTTATGGTGGTGGCTACAGTACCAGAATAACCTCCAATAGCAGGCCCTATATTTGAAGTAGCACAGTTATTAAAATTGTTATCAGCGACTAAAAGATTAGCGACTGTAAGTAATGCGTCGACATGAACGCCGGCGGCAGCTACTACAGCAATTGCTGCGCCTGTACCCACTGAACCCAAGAAGGGTGAAGTACCACCACCGCTCAAATTTGTTATAGTGATGTTTCGCAAGCTAGACGACGCAGTTATCGTATCGTTATTAATGACTGCTAGACTTACGCCCGTTACAGTTGAATTAGTTGAAGTGTTGTGATCAATAGTTAAGTTATTAACTCGAGCACTGACACGAGCTGGTGTAGCACCTCCATCAAACAGACCTGAACCTATCATAAAGGCTTGTACTATCCCTGTATTGGTATTATTTGAAATTGTTATATTGTCTGCTATTACCAGAGTATTCGCGGTACCGCCCGCAATAGCCCCAGCCGGAAAAAATTGTGAGGAATCTACCATGAAGTCATGAACATATATATTTTTCATTACTACTGTTGTGTCAGCAGTTGGAGAAGTTCCGGCAACAATGCCTGCCGATACATTCGTTGGATCAGTCATTTGCCAACCAGAGCCGTCAACCTCAATTTCTTCGTAAGTTACATTGCCATCCCCCCTCGCAAGCACACCCATATCTCGCATCGCCGTGAGTGTAATTTTTTTAAGAGTAAAATCAGTTCCTTGCGAGTCTATGCCACCGTATAAACTTGCGCCATTGACCACAGTTACATCCATTCCTTCGCCTTCGATAACAATAGATTCAGTAATGGCAGGTAAATTTGCTGTTAGCGTTATAGTCCCACTAGGCAACATCACCGTATCATCTACCCCATCAGCAGCTATACAGTCTCCTCCAGCTCCACCATCGGTGGTGTCTGAGCCTGCGTTCACGTTGTTAATAGCTTCTCTAAGAGTACAGTCACCATCGTCTTGGACTGCAGTGTCAGCAGTAGAGTTTACGGTAAGGGTTGCTGCATGGGCTACGGGAGCTTTTGCTAAGACAAAAAGGCCAGACGTGAGGAGGCCTAGGGTAAGGAATTTAAGTGTTTGTTTCATTGTAGGTTTGTTTCTCCGAAAGAAGGTTGATGTTCTTGGAGTGTTGTGGTGTGTATGGGATTATTTTAGCATAAGAAGGATGGGTTGGGAAGGATTAATAGAAATGAAAAAACCCAGTAATACTACTGAGTAATTTATATTTGGTACCTCGGGCAAGAATACTTTGTATAGCCTCAAACCTTACTCGAAGCAAGCTTCTGTGTGAGCTTTTCGTTATCGAACCTGCGACACTCAATCTTTTCCAAGGAAAATATTGGTCGCAGGCTCAAGCCTGACTCGAGAGTACAAATGAAAAATCGAGACTATGTCTCGATCCTTAATTTGGTACCTCGGGCAGGAATCGAACCTGCGACACGCGGGATAGAAGCCCGCTGCTCTAATCCGCTGAGCTACCGAGGCGTGGTGCGGGTGCAGGGAATCGAACCCTGGTCCTAAGTTTGGAAAACTTATATACTAGCCGTTGTACGACACCCGCGTCGAATAAGATTATACCAGATTATTAGCTATTTTGGCGTTGATTCAAAGCTGCCTGTAATTCAGCGACGTCAAGTTCAATTTTTGTTCCAGGAACTATCGAGCCAGAAAGTAATTTTTGAGCCACAATATTTTCAATTGAACGCTGGGTTACACGCCTAAGCGGACGTGCGCCGAGCCGTGGGTCGTATCCTTCGCTCGCAAGAAATGTTTTTGCCGCATCTGTGAGAATAACTGAAACTTTTTGAGTAGCCAGAGTTTTATTGATACCAATTACAATCAGATCTACCACCTGTTTTAGTTCTTCTTTTGTGAGCGGACGGAATAAGACCGTTTCGTCAAAGCGGTTTAAAAACTCAGGGCGGAACAGATTGTCGTTAATGAGCTCATTTATAAATGCATCTTCAAATTGTTCTAAGGTTTCACCGGCATCAATGTGGGCACGAATTTTATCAGCGCCAGCATTACTTGTAGCAATAACTATTGCATCGCGGAAACTTACTGGTTTGTTTTGACTATCTCGAAGCATACCTTCGTCGAGCAATTGAAGCAACATGTTAAGCACGTTAGGGTGTGCTTTTTCTATTTCGTCTAAAAGTACTACTGAAAATGGCTGTTTTGCAATTTGCGCGGTAAGACTATTGGTATTTGCGGACCCCACCTCTAAAAGACGCGTGACATCCGCACTTTGAGAGTATTCATTAAGATCAACCCGTATGAGCCTATCTTCACCGCCAAAATAAATGGCGGCCAGTGCTTTACTAAGCTCAGTTTTACCAACACCAGTCGGGCCTAAAAATAAAAACGTACCTATTGGTTTATTTTGGTTACGAACGCCAGCGCGCGCTCGACGAAGCGCATCACTTATAACCTGCACTGCTCGAGTTTGGTTGATCATTCGTTCGTGTATTTTTCCTTCAAGATTCAGCAGGGTATCACGTTCTTCAGTTGTACTGGCGGTCTGCACCTTCACATCAAAATTCTTTTCAACCGCTTGCTGAACTGACCTGGCAGTTATGAAGTGCTGTTGTTCTGGATAGCCAGCCGCCGCTTCAAGCAAGCGAATAGCTTTGCCCGGAAATGCTTGGTCGCGAATAAAACGATCGGCTAGTTTATATGCCTCGCTCAGAGACTGGTGCATGTACACAACCGGGTTTCTTCCTTCAAGAAGCAGAATTTGATCTTCAATTACCCTTGTGGTGTCAGTCTGATCAAGTGGACTCACCATCACCCTGTTCATAAGCTGGGCTAAACCTGGGTTATTCTGACTAAGCTTGAGCCATTCTTGGTCGCCAATGGCTAGTATTACCTGCAAGGCGCCACCTTCAAGTACGGGTAGTAGAATGCTCGAAAGATCTACCGAACCAGTACCTTCTTGTAAAAAGAGCTGTGCTTCGTCTAAAAATATGATGATGTTTTTTGCATGAATAGCTTCATTGAACAGCCTAATAAGTAGCCCTTCTAACTCGCCTCTTCCACGAGCGCGAGAAATTAAACTTGCAGCATCAAGTTCAATAATTTGTCGATATCGTAATTCTTGATCTACGCTTTTAGGAGACAGCATTAATTTTTGCGCGAGTGCATATACCAAAGTGGTCTTACCCACGCCAACTTCGCCAACCAGTGCTGCGTTTCTTCTACCTGGCTGTGAAAGCAGATGAATCATTTGTTGAAGTACTTCTTCGTGACCTTCAATTTTACGGTGTAATACACCGCTACGAGCAACTCCTTCGCTAATATTAGTGCCGGCACGGTTAAGCTGGGGCGCCCAGCCAAAACTTAAATCTCTTCCTATGCCGCCACCATTTGATTTTTCTTCAAGCGAACTAAAAACATCTTGAATGTGGTTATACCATTTTAAGCCTGCAATAATATCTTCGCCGTCTAGTTCAATTTGTGCTAAGTAAAAATTATAGTTAGGTATGCTAAATACTAAGGCCGCAACAACTGATGCTGAAGTAATTTCTGAACCTAAACCAGCTTCTTTGGTGAACTGACGCGCATAGCTCCAGACCTGCGCAGTATCAACCGCGTCAGCGCTAGAAAGATTCTTTAAAAAATCTGCTGAAATTGCGTATCTATTTGCAAAGAATATACCTCCAGGAAGCTTCATTGCTAGTTCCGCCAGCTGTTGCGGAGTTATAGGGTCTTTTAGCGCACCGAGCAACTTTCGTTCTAAAACTTGATCCAGTTGTGTATTACCTTCTGTAATATTTAGATTTGCTAGCTCACCATGATACCAAAATACTGGTAGACTCACCCACGCTCCTAGTGTCAGTAGCAAATGACCGCTACTGTTTTGAAGGTAAAACACAACAACCAGCCATCCTGCATATGCACTTACAGAAACAAGGATAAGTAGCAGGCGAAACCATTTTTTGTCCAACACGAGGCTTATTCTGGCTTTGCGTGCTCGCTGTGAATTTAAATTACAGTTTTCGCTATTCATACACCAACCTTAACGACTGTTAAAATCACCGCAACAACAGGGCTTAACGGTAATAATGGCCACAGTAAAATTGAGACTAAACCAAGAATTGCATTGAGAAGTATAAGAAGAACACCCACAACTATTAAAGCCGATCTTATTATCAAACCGAAGAAACGAGAAATTATGTTTTCGCCAAGCGCTTGAAGACGTAGGCTTATTGGAGCGTTTTTTGTATTAATAGAATCTTGCCTAAACGGCGCAAAAAGCGTTTTAAGCAGTTCGTTTATAGAGAAGAAGTTTGCAATTACGCTGGTTTTTTTAACCAACATATAGTTAAGCGCCCAGGCCCACCCACGCGAATACCACCAACCTAGTAGGTCAACTATTAACATAAGCGTATTGTATCAGATTGGAAGCCTATTTGTCAGGTGTAAATCAGGAAACAGCGCGTTCTAGTAAAACACCGACCGCGTAGGCTGCCCCCGCTGCAATGGCACCTAGAATCAAAGTTTCTAAAATACCACGAAGACGGCTTGTTTTAGCTACGCTACTTTTAAGTAAACCAATAATTACAAATGCAATTAGTGTAAGGCCCACAGAAAAGGCAAACTGATGAGGGATATTACCACTGTAAAATG
Source organism: Candidatus Saccharibacteria bacterium UBA7683 (assembly GCA_002482925.1). Taxonomy (GTDB): domain Bacteria; phylum Patescibacteriota; class Saccharimonadia; order Saccharimonadales; family UBA7683; genus UBA7683. The sequence goes on along the minus strand of DLGX01000025.1, from coordinate 1,235 downwards.
CGTCTGCCGTATACGAAAGAAGCGGCACAAGTCCTAATACAATAAACGCTACGAATGTGGTTGCACCATTAATAACTGGCGAGGCATCTTCGTCTTCTTGCTTACCTTTTTTGACATTAACTTCTAGTTCAGATTTTGAAGAGAGATACGAGCCTACACCCATAGAAAGTCCGTCAGCAATTAAGTTAGCGAATCCTAAAATAATCACCACATTAGCACTGAACCCCGCACCAGTTGCCCCGGCAACAACTGCAAAGGTTGTTATGGCACCATCGATTCCACCGTAAACGAATTCACGTAAATAATCTTCAAAATGAGATTTAATTTTATCAATAATTGACATATGTTTGCCTTTCAGACTTTGTAGCTTATCTATTTATTATATACCAAGTAAGAAAAAAGCCGCCCAGATGGACGGCACTTTTCATGGTCGGGGTGAAAGGACTCGAACCTTCGACCTCACGGTCCCAAACCGCGCGCGCTAGCCAACTGCGCCACACCCCGATTTCTTAATTTGGTACTCGATTCTTTGGGAAGAACTAAAGTATTGTAGCCGATTAACAGAGAAAAAGCTAGTGGGTATGGACATATTATAAAAAATTTGTTATAATAGTGGAAAATGATTAATCATGGATGTAAAGAGTAAATGAAATACGCCTCAATTTTTATCACTATATTACTCGTCTGGATAGCCGTTATATTAATGGCTTTTGTGGTGAACGATCCGGGAGATATGTTCAAACTCTACGTTGCACTCATAATCTTCACACTTACCCTATTCGTTATTGGTTTCGGTAAGAATAAATAAGGAGTCTCGTTTTGAGCGCCAAAAAAACACTTAAAGACCCGCAAATCAAGGAACTCAAGCGCCATAGGCGTAAAACGTTAGCTACGCTTGTAAAAAAGATTTACTTGTTAAACCGTAAAAAACAGCGCACCGAGGTAAACAACCTTATTTGCGAAGAATTTACAAAGCTTGGTGGCGTCTATGTGAAGTTCCTGCAAGGTGTTTTACTTCAGAGTTCGCTTATGCGCGACTGGCAAAGTTCTGATAGGCTTAAAATATTTGAAAACCTTGATAGTGAACCAGTTAATATTCAAGAAGTGCTCAAACGTGAACTTTCTGCAGATAAGCTTGCATACCTCGGTGGAATTAGCCCGACACCGTTTGCCGCTGGAAGCTTTGGACAGGTGTACTACGCAACACTTCAAGATGGGTCACAAGTTATTGTAAA
>DLGX01000006.1 GCA_002482925.1 Candidatus Saccharibacteria bacterium UBA7683 | reverse complement strand
TATTAAAAGAAGCCCCCAACTTCGTCATCCTGAGCCTGTCGAAGGATCTAGTACTGAAACTGAGAGATCTTTCGACGTTGCTCAAGACGACAAAAAAGCAGTTTTGATTTCTGCAAAAGCTGATATTGCCGTTATTGATGTAAGTTTTATTTCTATGACAAAAGTGCTCGAAAGCGTCGGGAAGCTTGTGAAAAAAGACGGCCAAATAGTAGCTATGCTCAAACCCCAGTTCGAAGCTGGTCGTGAACAGCTCAATAAAGGCATAGTAAAAAATAGCGCGCATCGCCGAGACATTCTACAAAACTTCGAAGGCTGGTGCCGAGCAAACAAATTCGTGATTCTAAAAAAATCCGATAGTGCAGTAGCCGGTGAAAAAGGCAACGTAGAACGGTTTTATTTACTGAAAGCGAATTACTCCTAAGAGCTGTTCTCTTAGAATAGTGAATTTTGTTATACTAATCGCATGAACAAGCCAAAACTTTTACACATTCAAACCGGGGGCACTATAAATGGTTGCGTGCCCGAGTACATCGAGATTGAACAGATTGCAGGACTATTCAGTGATTCGGTGAATTTTAAGAAGCATATAACCCAGAGCTTTAAAGCGGCAGTTGAGTACTCAGAATTCGAAGTCTGCAAAAAAGACAGCCGCGACATTACAAGTTCCGATAGAAATATCGTTGCTCAGGTTATAGAAAGAGAGTTTGCTCAAGGAACGAAATTGTTTCTCATCACTCACGGCACATTTACAATGGGTGAGACCGGAGTTTTTTTGCAAGAAAATCTCTCAGAAGAGGTTCAAAGTGAATCGTCAATTGTATTAACTGGTTCAATGTACCCTTGGAACGTATATGGTTCAGATGCTCCAATGAATCTTGGGGCTTCAATATCTCAATTAATTTCTGGTGCAGTAAAGGGTGTATGGCTGTGTATGCATGGCAAACTATTTGACCCGCGTAATGTTTCTAAAGATGTTGAAAAACGAATTTTTGAAGAATAGGCTAGTAGCTTTTAATTATTTTTGACCCGCTGAGTTACAGTAATTCGCGGAGTTTTTCGGGTTCGCAGATTGCGATATCACCGTTATCAAGTGAAATGAAGCCATGGCGGGCAAAGGCGGTGAGTTCACGGCTGGTGGTTTCGCGTGAGGCGTTGATTGAGCTTGCAATGTCGCTTCTTCTAATTGGTACTCTTAGTACTATGGTGTCACCAACTTTTTCGCCGAATCTATCGGCGTGGGTAAGTAGAAAAGAAGCAATTCGTTCACGGACTGAACGGTATTCAAGGTTCATAACGCGTTCTGAATGCAGACGGTAGGCTTCTATCGCCATGTCGAGTAGCACGGGAACTACGTGTTCATTTTTCTTTAGGTAGCTTAAAAAGTCACTTCTTGCTACGCGCCATACAGTAGAATCACTCATTGCTTCGTACGTAATATCACGGTGAAGGCCGGTAAATGCCCAGATTAACGGGAAGAGATCATCACGTTGACGAACGATTAACGTGTTTTCTTCGCCGTATTTTGTAATGGCATAGGCTTTTACAAAGCCTTCAGTGATGTAATAGATTCCTCGAGGTTCATCGCCTGCGTGCACGATTGATTCGCCTTTTTTGTAATTCAGCTTTGTGCCGGTGTGAAAAAAGGATATAAGCTGCTCGTGTGCGCTTGTATCGGCTAACATTCTAGTATTATGACAGATCAGACATAGTATGCCTATAGTTACGAGTTTTAAAACATACTGTGTGATGAAAATCACTGCCATCACGTGCGTTTTAGTACATCGCAAACCTTTAAAATTGATTACACTAAAGACACAAGAAAGAGGAGGTGAGGGATGAAACAAAACACTACTAATAGTCCTAAAGCTAACGTACTTACTCGAACGAATTTCTTCAGTAAGCGCGAAATGTCCGAACTACCTCTACTTCTCATGCCTGATGAGCGCGTGCTTGCGGTGCTTAGTGGCTTTTATACTGCCGGAACCGCAATACTCTGCGTAACATCACACAGGTTACTACTTGTAGATAAAAAAATGGTGCGGCTTTCTTTTGAAGACATACGGTTTGAATCAATCCGTGAAGTAAATTTTAGTCACCAGGCTATCATGGCTTCTGTAAAGTTCATTTACGCAGGCCGAGAAATGCAATTTCGTTCTTGGTATAAAAGCGAACTAAGAATGCTGGCCCAGCTGGTTCAGCAAAAGATGTTTGATGTACGCGATAAATCGCACCAAAAGAACACCACCTTGGAAAACCAGATTACTCAGGCTGAAGAAACTAATCAGCTTGAACCAGAAATACGGGCTGAAAGTACTAAAAAACCTACAGCAATCGACTACTACGCAAATAACGAAGCTATAGATAAGTATTTAAGCGAACGTATTGCCCGGTGGCGAAAAGCAACTAGGTTTGTAGATACGCTTACTATGTCTACAAAAGCGGGAAAACAAATCCTAAAATTTGAAGCTCCTGTTGCTAAACGCTAAGTAACTTCAGTTGTCATTCTGAGCGCAGTCGACCCGTTCTCCGTAGCAAGACTGCGAAGGATGAAAGGATCCAGCAAGTCTTCTCATCACTTTTGACAGCAAAAGTAATACAAATACTGCATCCATGGCATCAAAATTTCGATACAGCTCCAATCCCATTTGTCCGCGGAATGACGATGACAAGCATCCTCCGCAGTTATAGAGCTGTAGGTTCAGG
>DLGX01000003.1 GCA_002482925.1 Candidatus Saccharibacteria bacterium UBA7683 | reverse complement strand
TGAAAGATTCTCCGTATTCTGAACCGTAAGAATGTATGCTTCTGACATTACTTCTCCTTTAGTTTGTCTACGATATTCTTTACTTTCTGATCAAGGTCTTTTCGGGTAATAAGTAGCCCGTGTTTGGTATTAATAACTACCACGTTATCAAGCCCGATTATTCCAATCTGCTTGCTGTCTTCTTGGTTAATAATAAGTGAGTTTTCTACGTCTTCAATAGCGACTTTCTTGGAACTGATATGATTGCCTCTTTCGTCTGTTACAACTGCTTTATGCACATCACTGAATGAACCAACATCCATCCAGTCGAAATTTGCTGGTACAACAAGTAGTTCTTCGTCTTTTTCCATTAAGGCATAGTCGATTGCATCGTTTTCGAAAGAAAGGTAAGTTTCTTTATAAGACTTTTCGTCTGTTGTAGCAACAAGCTGTTGATAGTAGCCATGCCAAGTGGGAGCAAATTTCTTCAAAGCTTCTTCAAATGTTTCAACTGAGCCTACAAAATACCCGCAGTTCCACAGGTATCTACCACTGCGCACGTATTCCTGTGCAATTTCAAAATTAGGCTTTTCGGTAAAGCCCTTTACGCTGTAGAGTAGTCCGTTGTCATTAATTTGTTGATCTTTTTGAATATAGCCAAATGCTGATGAAGGGCTGATTGGCTCTATACCAATAAGCGTAACTTTATTGTGTTCTTTAGAGGCCTCTCCGGCTAATTCGAATGAATAGGTAAACCCTTCAACATCGCGGATAACGTGATCAGCATGAAGAAATGCGATAGGTTCGTCGTGCGGATGGCGAGATTGAATATGATGAATGCCCGCAATAATACAACCCGCAGTACCTCGTCTTCCAGGCTCTGTAATAAAGGCATCCTCAGAAAGCTCAGGCAACTGTTCTTTCACATGAGCAACGTGACTCACTTCGGTAACAATATAAATATGGTCTGAGAGCTTCTTGGCACGTTGATATGCCTTTTGAAGAAGCGACTCGTCTCCCGTAAGGTTTAACAGATGTTTAGGATACTCCGGAGTAGAAAGCGGCCATAGCCGAGTACCTGACCCTCCTGCGTTTATTACAACAATCACTCTCTGTTACACCCTTTCTCCACCTCTTGTAAATTGCTTATGTACATGCTACATTATAGCTATAAATAGGTAAAAATAAAGATGACAAAAAAATTCGAATTAGGCAAGAGCACAAAGGAACGATCAAAAAAACCTATATTACTGTTGATCGGTCTAGTTATTGCACTGCTAGCAGCAGTATCTGTGTACTGGTTTGCGATTAGAGATACTTCACCAGCTGTTGTAGATGGAAATGCAACTGATCCAACAATAAATTCGTCTAAAGAACTTAGCTCAAATGAATCTTCAACCAAATCCAGCTCTGCTTCAGGCACCGAAAGTACTTCCAATTCAGAAGACATCCCTGTTAGTACTGCTCTGGCAGTTACTGGAATCAAGCTCAGTCAAGAAAGTGGCTTTGTGAACGCAAGCGCCCAAATTTCTGGTTCTACCCAAGCAGGAACCTGTGTTTTTAGTTTTACTGCCACAGACAGCAGACCAGTTGTAAAGGAAGCAAGCGCAACGTCAGACTGCAGTATAAAAATTGCTGAGGTAGAATTCGACAAGATCGGTGAATGGAATCTTTCGGTTACATTTTATCAACAGAACACTAAAGCTACGGCAGAACAAAAGGTTACAATAAATTAAGGATGATCATGCGAGTATATTTTAAGGCTAGCTACTTACCTCTTCTACTGACGCTAATCGTTGGTGCATTTATAATGCTAACTCCAAAACCTACACAAGCTGTTAGTGCAAGCGACTGGCGAGCTGGCAATATTATTGACGACGGCTTGTTTTACAGTAACAACGACATGAGTGCAGATCAAATTCAGGCCTTTCTCAATAGTAAGGTTCCAGTGTGTGATACTTGGGGCACAAAACCTTCAGAACTCGGAGGTGGAACCAGAGCACAGTACGCAGCTAGTAAAGGCTACTCCACTCCTTTTACTTGTCTCAAAGATTACTCAATGACAACCCCAGGGTACAGTGCCGACGGTTACTGCGGAGCAATTAACGGTGGGCTTCGATCTGCTGCACAGATAATTAAAGATGTTTCTTCAGCTTGTGGCATAGGAAGCAAAGTATTGCTTGTATTGCTTCAGAAAGAACAAGGATTTGTAACAGATGAATGGCCACTACCAAACCAGTATCAAAAAGCAACTGGTTACGCTTGTCCAGACACCGCACCTTGCGACAGCCAATATGCTGGGTTCTTCAATCAGGTATATCGAGCGGCAAGAATATATAAAGTCTATAGGGCCAACCCAAATTCTGGATACCGCTATAAAGCGAGGCAAAACAACTCTGTTCTCTGGAACGTTGAAAGTACCGGATGCGGTGGCGGAAATGTTTATATTGAAAATGATGCCACTGCTGGACTATATATCTACACGCCTTATCAGCCCAACCAAGCAGCGCTTAATAATATGTATGGCACGGGAGACAGGTGTTCAGCATACGGAAACAGGAACTTCTGGCGTATGTACAGCGATTGGTTTGGTAACCCGAATGCTCCAAGCTTTAGAGCATCGTACCATTCCCAGAGCTCTTACCCAGTAATTGATACAGGGCAAGCAATTTCTGTATTCTTTCAGTTTAAAAATACTGGTTCCGCTTTTTGGAAAGATGACCTTACTACATTCCCAGGATACCACCCTGTTAGAATGGCGAATTCAAGCCCCATAAATCGTGGCTCTATGTTTAGGGCTAATAATTGGGCGTCGCCCAGTAGACCAACTGGATTCTTCTCTGCAGTATATGAAAGCGATGGCGTAACTAAGGCTGCAGATCAGCACACTGCATATCCTGGGCAAATTGCAAGATTTGAGTTTACTATTAATGTTGATCCGAGCATACAAGGAGGTGTCTACCGAGAATACTTCCAACCTGTCCTAGAAGGCGCTAGCAACTGGGATATGGGAACATGGGCATACATCGACATAGGCGTAAATCACCCTAATTATAAAGCAGGCTTCCACTCACAAGCTGGTTACCCGACCTTAAATCGTGGCAGTAGCACGTATACATTTATCCGCTATACAAACACAGGCAATGAACCATGGTATGACGATGAATCCGTATTTCCTGGGAAAACCCCTATCCACCTTGCCACCACGTGGCCGATTAATAGAGCAAGTTGGTTTACCGGTAGCCGACCCGCTCTTAAGTTTTACAAAGTTCTACTATCTGATGGAGTAACTCTAGCGCCAAATCAGCACGTTGTGAGGCCAGGACAAATGGCCGAGTTTGCATTTACAATCACCGCACCAAGCAACATGCCTACAGGAGTATACAAAGAGTACTTTGAAGTTGTTGCTGAAGGTGCGCCCTGGAATAAGTGGTCAATCGGACCAGCCGCTTGGCTACAGGTTACTGTTAACTAGTTACTTTTTCTTACTTCGTAAGTCAGCTTCGAGCAGTGCTACTTTTCGGGCAAGTTTTACAAGGCGTTGTTCGTCTTGCTTGCTTCGAAGGTATTGGTTTAACACGAAAGCAAAGAAAGAAACTGTTACAGCATACAGTAACAGGTCTGCGCCGCGCCCCACGCCCAAGCAGTGTGCAATATAGTTAGTGGCAGAAGGAAGCAATACAGTTACTACAGCAAAAATGGACAGCAAACCGATGGCAATTTTTTTACTTGCGCGTATTTTTGCAGTACTGTGATTATTTATAAAACTTATAAATAACAACGTAATTGCGGCTATAAGAAGTACTTTAACGATCATTTTCTGCTTCCTTTCGTCAAAAATAGGTCTACCACTATATTTATACTATTAGTAATCGACTGGCCTTTGGCTTTTGAGTAATCAGTATACGTAATGGTTATAGGAACTTCTTTGTAGTTCCAATCGCCTTTACCAAGCTTGTCGATTATTTCTGAAGCATGAACCATGTCTGGTGCGGCAATATTCAGTTTTTGTGCAAAATTTCTTGTAAAAACCCTGAGGCCGTTGTGAGTGTCGGTTAAATGAACTTTGCTGAAAACGTTGGTAAATCCTATAGCCATTTTGAGTATGATTCGTTTAGCAATTGTCATGTTTTCTACCTTGCCAAGAAATCTTGAGCCAAGCACAACGTCTAATTTTTCTTTTTTTATTTCTTTTAGCATTTTTTCGGCGTCTTTAATACTGTGCTGTCCATCCGCATCAAAGGTAATAAAATAATTGATCTTAGGGTTTTTAAGTGCCTGTTCAATCCCTGTTTGAAGCGCAGCGCCTTGACCCATATTAATGGGGTGTTCCACTACTTGTGCACTGGTTTTTGCAACTTCTGAATATGAGTTATCGGTGCCACCATCTATTACACAAACAACAATAGGAAACGTTTTCAAAACGTTTTCAACTACTTTTTTGATTACTTGGCCTTCGTTGTAAACAGGGATTATTACTGCGGTGTCGTTATTTTTCATTATCATTATTGTAACAGGTTGCGCCTGTAACTTGGTGTCAGGCTTTAATGTTGATACCATGTATGTAGTAAAAAGTTCTAAGCAGAGGGAAACATGTTTAAAGATAAAGTTTTGTTAATTACTGGTGGCACAGGCTCATTTGGCAACGCCGTTCTGAGTAGGTTTTTAGATACTGATATTGCGGAAATTCGAATCTTTTCTCGTGATGAAAAAAAGCAAGATGACATGCGCAAAAAACTCAAGAGCGACAAAGTTAAGTTTTATATAGGCGATGTTAGAAATCTTGAAAGTATCCGCGATGCCGTTAAGGGTGTTGATTATATTTTTCATGCTGCTGCACTAAAACAAGTGCCCTCTTGCGAATTCTTTCCAATGGAAGCAGTGCGAACAAACATTATTGGTACTGATAACGTTCTTACTGCCGCAATAGATGCTGGCGTAAAAAAAGTCGTGTGTCTTTCGACCGATAAAGCAGCTTACCCAATAAATGCCATGGGTACATCGAAAGCCATGATGGAAAAAGTGATTGTGGCAAAATCAAGAAACGTAGATCCAAAAGATACAACAATTTGTTGCACAAGATACGGGAATGTTATGGCCTCTCGTGGTTCAGTAATTCCAGTGTTTGTTGAACAAATGTTAAACAACGAACCAATTACAGTTACCGACCCTGCAATGACACGGTACCTTATGAATCTTGATGAAGCAGTAGATCTTGTCTTGTTCGCATTTAAGCATGCGCAGCAAGGAGATTTATTTGTACAAAAAGCTGCTGCCAGCACCGTAAAGGTACTTGCCAGCGCACTGAAAGAACTCTTTAAGAGTGATTCCGAGATTGTCACAATTGGCACTCGCCACGGCGAAAAATCACACGAAACACTTCTAACTCGTGAGGAACAAGCGAAAAGCTTTGATCACGGTGAATATTTTCAAGTTCCCGCGGATAATCGAGATTTAAACTATGACAAATATCTTGTTGATGGTGATCAAAAGATAGACCAAGTTTCGGAGTATACTTCGGAAAATACCCAGCAGTTAGATGTTGTTGGAACAATTGAAAAATTGATGACTGTGGATTACATTAAAGCAAAGTTAAAAGGTGTAGATATTAAAACCGTATGAAAACTGTACTTGTAACAGGTGCGTCTGGCTTTATTGGCAAAAACCTCTGCGCCGCACTTGAACGAATCGAAGATGTAAAAGTTCTAAAGTTCACTCGTAAAAATTCTTCTGAGGACTTAACCAAAATGGTAGCTTCTAGTGATTTTATTTTTCACATCGCTGGTGTGAACCGAACTGAAGAAGAATCTGATTTTGACACCGTAAATAGAGGATTAACAGAATCACTGCTTTCTGCTATTGATGCAACGGATAAGAGAATTCCCGTACTGATTACAAGCTCGACTCATGCTGAGCTTGATAATGCGTACGGTAAAAGCAAAAAAGCAGCTGAAGAATCCGCACTGATTTGGGCAAAAAAAAATAATAACCAGTTATTTTTATACCGTCTAACCAATGTCTTTGGTAAATGGTCTAACCCAAACTACAATACAGTTGTAGCTACATTTTGCAACAACGTCGCAAAAGGAATTGAGCTTGAAATTAATGATCCCAGTCATAAGCTCACGCTTGTATACATAGATGCGGTAGTACAAAACTTTATCAAGGCATTCATGCAAAAACTTCAACCAACTAGCGATAACTACTACGCTATTGAAGAAACCCATACCATCACCCTTGGTGAGCTCGCGGAAAAAATTAAAGCATTTAACCAAAATCGCACTAGCCTTGTAATGCCAAGTTTGAAAACCGCTTTTGATCGATACCTTTACGCAACCTTCACCTCTTTTCTTCCTGAAAATGATTATTCTTATCCACTAAGAACAAGTGCTGACGAACGAGGCTTAGTTGCAGAATTCATAAAATCTGACTACTTTGGGCAGGTATTTTTTTCTAAGACGCTTCCAGGAATCATTCGTGGCAACCACTGGCACAACACAAAAGTTGAAAAATTTTTAGTAGTCAGTGGTCAGGGCGCAATTAAGTTTCGTAAGGTTAACTCAGACGAAGTGTTAACCTACAAGGTTTCAGGCGACAAATTAGAAGTTGTTGATATTCCTACTGGCTATGTGCATTCAATTGAAAATACTGGCACCACCGAACTATTAACCTTAATATGGGCAAGCGAAATTTTTGACCCCGAAGCACCTGATACGCTCTATGAAGAAGTCTAAAAATAAGCGACTACTTATTGTCTGCCAGCACTTTTGGCCAGAGACATTCAGGCTTACGGACCTTTGTGAAGGCTTTGTAGAACAAGGCTACGAAGTAGATGTTTTATGCGGTATACCCAACTACCCTGCTGGAAAGTTCTTTAAAGGCTACGGTTTGTTTAAAAATAGAAAACAGACTTATAAAGGCGCAAATATTATACGTGTTCCTGAAATACCGCGAGGCAATAATAGTAATCTGCGCATTCTTATCAACTATGTTTCGTACCCTATTTTTGCACTCTTTTATATACCTAAATTACTTACAAAAAAATACGACCGAGTATTTGTATATCAACTTTCTCCTGTAATGATGTCCTTTCCTGGCATTGTGCTTTCTAAAATAAAAAAGATTCCAATTTATATGTATATCCCCGATTTTTGGCCGCACAGCTTTTTTTCTGTCGTGTCGGTAAATAATAAATTCCTACGACAACTTTTAACTCGATTTTCTTACTGGCACTACAAACAAGCAGACGGGCTAGTTGGTGTTTTTAAAGGCATTGAACAGCGGCTCATAAGCGAAGTTGGTATAGATGAAAAGAAAGTAATTTATATTCCTCAAGCTCCAGAAAAAATTTACGAAACTGAAATACACGATAAAGTACTTAAAGAAAAATACAAAGGAAGTTTTAATATTGTCTTTGCGGGCAACATTAACCCAGCTCAGTCGTTTGAAACTGTTGTAGCCGCGGCGAAACAAGTTAAAACCAGTGGTTATGATAACTTTAGATTCATAATTATTGGTGAAGGCATGTCTAAGAAGTGGCTTATGGAAGAGGTTAAAAGTCTTGGCATGTCTAAAAACTTTGATTTTGTTGGCCTTAAGCCCGTTGAAGAAATCCCCAAGTATCAAACTATTGCCGACGCCATGATAGTAGCTCTTTCACGTAGCCCACTGTTCGAATACGGTATTCCAGCAAAAGTTCAGTCGTACATGGCTGGTGGGAAGCCAATTCTTGCCGCAATGGATGGCGAGGGCCAGCGACTTATCAATGACTATAGTTCTTGCGGTATTTGTGTAGACTCTGGTGATGCTGATGGGCTAGCCCAAGCAACAATACAACTCATGAACATGTCCCGTGCTCAAAGAAAGAAGCTGGGAACGAACGGCAAGCGCTATCATTACAAGCACTTTGAACGCGAATACAATCTCAATCGTTTAATAGAGTTTGTATTTAACGATAATCGTATTCCCGACAATGAATACAAGAACTAGTTCTTCGTGTTAATTTAAATCAAGTTGCCGTACAATAGAATAGTTATGTCAAAACTTATTATTGCATTGTATGTAGCCAGCACATCGTTAGCACTTATTGTATTGAAATTAAGTAGCAAACTAGGTGCTCCTGTACAATTTACAGAGAATCAACTTCACTTTAATATAAATCCTCTTACGGTACTTGGCATTGGTTTATATGGAACGAGTTTTATACTCTACACCTATTTAATTTCAAAGTTTGATCTTGGTTATATTATTCCCCTCACTACTGCATGCGTGTATGCACTTATATTCGTAGCTTCATTCGTGGTATTTAAAGAACAGTTTACAATTCTAAAGATCTTTGGAATAATTTTTATTCTGGCGGGTCTTACATTGCTTAATATAAAGTCTTCCTGATGAAAAAAAATATTATCTCAATTATTTCTAATCTTAAGGGGTTACGCCCGCATTCTCTCTTCGGCGTGGCTCTAGTGATTGGTTTTATGAGTGTTTTTACACCATTTAGAATTATTTCTTTCGTCATATTAGTTCTTTTGGCTGCAGGTTCCATAGTAAGCAAACATGTAGGTATTATCGCAAAATCTATACTATGCTTTATTTTCATTACCTGTTTACTTCAAGCAGTTGGCCTAGTTTTTTGGAAGCTGAATATGCAGCTTACGTTCTTTTGGGCAATAGCCCCATTTTATGTCGCGCTAACAATATATGCTATTAAGTTCAGGAGTGACATTACTTTCAAAATTTCTACAAATAGAACCGAGATTGTCGCGGTTGCTTTTGCTATCATCTCAACTGGGATGATTTTATTCACCTCCTTATCTGGTGGGCCAAGGCTTCAGCAATCAATCCGTTACATTTCAAGAGGCTATGATAATGCAACACACTTATCAATAGTTAATATTCTCTATGAGAATCAAGGATATGTTTATGGCTCCAGTGCTGCAAATGCTAAAGCAAAAGGCATCACCTCTTACCCTCAGGGATGGCATTTGGTTAATTCTATTTTATGGCATGGATTACCATTTGAACTTGGTATACAAAACACTGCAAGAACATTACTGGTGTATTTGGTTACAACACTGGTCTGGTACTTCATTATGTTATTTTCTTTGCTATATGTAATTTTGTTTATGGCAAGTTATGTATTAAAGAGATCTTTAAGCTTTAATGAAACTCTAGCCGCTATAGGTAGTGTATCTTTATTACAATTAACAACATTACTCCCGTTGCTAAGCTCTGGCTTCTCTAACTATATTGCAGTTACATCATATATTTGCGTCCTAATTTTAGTTCTGTTTCTTTACTACAGTGGAGTACTTAAGACCAAGCTCTACTTACTTTTAGTGGCAGCTCTTACAATAGGCCTTTCATTCACATGGGTGCTTATAGCTCCGTTTGGGTACATACTATTATTAGCACCCTTGTTTTCTAATAAAGCTTCGTTTAAGAACGGTTTGGCGTATTTACAAAAAAACTATGTATTTACTGTCATGACTGCTTTCCTAAGTCTATGTGGCGTAGTTCAGGGGGTAATTCAGCTTAAATACGGCGAAGGAATCGAGGCACTTAGTATTTATGGTCAAATAAAATCTGTTAGTAACTCCTTGCTTATAACGGCGTTTGCGGTCTTTCTTATTTCGATTTTCTCAAGAACATCACGAATATTTCAATCCACTGCCAGATTAGCAGTAAGTTCAATTGCCTCAATTGTTGGCGCAGTATATCTTTACCAGTACCACACAACATCTACTACCGGCTACTACACAGAAAAAATCGTGGCACTACTCCTTGTTACGATTTGTATATTTGCAATTACATTTTTTGCTATTTCGCTTAATAAATTAAGCAGTAAGCAGAGTGGCCTATCTACTCTCTTCTGCGTCCTAGGCATACTCTCCGCTCTGCCGATTGTACTCGGCATGGACACCTCCGAAACTAGATATGCAATGGGTGGAAGAGATTTGTCTGCGTATAGCGCTTCGCAAATGGCTAACCTGATAGATGCCAAGAAAGTTTTTCAAGGAAATCTAGCCGTGTTTAAACAACTTGACCCTGTAGAAGATGCATCTGCAACACATTTTATAAATACTATCGCCAAAAATAGGTACTCAAACTGTGAGATGGCAATACTAGACGGAGCCTCGCTACAGCCCGACAAACCGTCTCTATCGGATGCAGTAAAAGACTGTGCACAAAAGCACCCATTACAAATGTATTATATTTTGGCTTCGTCTAAAAATTACGAAAATTTCCAGACAACTTTTGCGAATCGGCCGAATGTTGAGATACTTCTAAGCAACTAGCTGTTAATGAGCTTGTCTGCTTGTGCAAATGTTTGGTCCCAAGTTGTTGGCTTATAGTTTTTACTAATTTCTAATTCTTTCTTTTTGCGGACTGATGTATTCATGTATTTTTGTACAAGAGCAAGAAGTACATCAGGATCATATGGAGAATGGTATTCTAGCAAGTCACCTGCAATCTCAGTCATAGAAGACGCACTAGAAGCAACGCAGACCTTTTTATACAGTAGTGATTCAGCTATTGGCAGTCCCCAGCCTTCATAAATTGCAGGGTAAACAGTAAATAAACAATTTTCATACAACCATGCAAGCTGAGCATCGTCTACGTTCTGCAGAATATGAACCTTATTTTTAGTTGCAGGATCATGTGTAAATTCATACAGCACGTCGTGCGTATACCAGCCTGGGCGCCCAACCAATACAAGATCCGGTAGCTCTATGCCTTTTTCTTCAGCTTGTTTATAGATCAAGTAAAGTAGTTTGTGGTTTTTACGAATCTCTACTGTGCATACATTAAGAATATAGCTCTGAGTTTTTAAGTTAATATAGTCGGGTTTTTTTGGTGCAACATTTGTAAAGTCATCACCAAGGCGAATAACTTCGATTGGCGGAACGGGTAGATTGAGTCGTTTGCAGAAGCGAGTCATGTCTTTTTTTGTAGACTTCGAGATAGCAAGTAATCCATCTGAAAGCGCTGCTACTTCGAACATGTGCTGAGTATACTGCTTTATGAGTGCTTCACCGTGCAAATGAGGCTGAAATACCGGAATAAGGTCATAAACCACTTGAATTAACTTAAAGTCTTCCACTAGCTTCTGGCGCCGTATACATTCCATAAAGCTTGGATAATCCCATGGTTTGCCCATAACTAGTACTGTGTCACCTTTATGAAAGATAACTTCGTTGTGGCCATTTGGTTTTGATTTGCTAAAGCTTGGGCGCTTTTTAGCAATTTGTCGGCTTTTTTTGTACAACTTTTTAAGTTTTTCTTTACGGGCAGGCGTAAAACGATCTCTCAAGGATTCCGGCATTTTTTTATAGAACCGAATAGCAGTTTGCTTGATTTCGGCAGTACTGAGTCGACTTACAGAAACGGCTTGTTGTTCCTGGTTCTGCATTGAAGCTTCAATTTGTTCACGAATTGGCTGAAAAGAAGTTTCAAAGAACTTCTTTTTTTCTTCATCAAAAATAAAGTATCGTACGTTTTCGTCTTCGGAATATCGCAGCGTTATTTGATACACCAGACGTTGAATACCCGTTAGATGACCACTCCACACCGCAAGGTCAGTAAGATCGATCCATTTAGTAGTATTCATAGTGATTTAATTGCCTCCTCGATTGGCTGTAGTGCATACTTCCAGGTTACTTTTTCGGCTAAGGTTTCTTGCGCAGGAGTTCTTTTTGCGTAAGGGGCGTTTAGTGCATCTGCTATTGCTGCTTGAAAAGCCTTTTGAGTATCGGCAATAAAAATATTTGGTAGTTTTTGGTATTTTTCAAATGACCGGAACGCAAAAGAAGTCGCCACAACTTTTCTTCCCGACACAATAGCTTCGGCAGTCTTCAGGTTTGAACCACCTCCTTCTATGACTGGCAAAAGAAGTACGTCAGTAATTGCAATTAAACCCACAAGCCGTTCTTCACTAAGTCGACCCACGGGAATCACTCGGTTCCAAAACGTTGCAGACTCAGGGTCACTGCCCTGTATATTATCTTTAAAATAGTCGGCTATACTGCCTGCTAGCAGAATTTTGGTGTCTGGAGGTACAAACCCTACGGCAGTACTTACCATTTTTAAGAATCCATGCCAATTTGGTGGGTGTGCTGAAGCAACAAACGCAACAATTTTTTTTATTCCGTGTGTCTTTTTATACTCTTCCCAGAAAGATTTGCCAGCTTCGGTGGGCTTTAGTGGCGCAATGCCGTTAGGTGCTACCACAACTTTTCGAGCACCTAGTTTTGCGTGTTGCTCTGCATCGCTTGGTGTAACAGCAATGGTGAGGTCTGAAATTTGGCTCAGATCTTTTTCAACCCTGTTAATAGAATCAACTATTGACTTTCGGGTGGCAACGTCTACATTCATACCTTCTAGAATCTCGTCTTTCATTGGCCCTTCAACATTGTGAGAGCTTAAAATAATTTTGGGATTACTACCAAGTTCCTTAAGTAGAGTTTTGAGGCCAAAAAAAGGAAACGTTTGTTCTATTTCAATAATGTCAGGCTTGTAATCTAGTAGTAGTTTTTTAAATGCGGCTTTGGTTGCAGGATCATCCGCAATAGCCTCACCGGCTATTACATCACCCGTAAATGGTGCTTCTTCCATTTTTTTACAATACTCGCCCTTTAGATAGATATCTTCGTTTGAGTAATCCTGATAATGCCCACGATGAAAAATAGCCACAAACCTAACTTCTTTAAAAATAGTTTTGTAGAACTTTACTAACGCATCCACTCGCTTTTGACCCCCGTGCTGTGGGTTTTTTATAGGGTACGTTGAAACGAGGAGGATTTTTTTATTGATCATTCTGATGTTTTTCCATTAATCTACTCATTATACTACGGTTTGACGAAGAAGAGCGCAGCTCCCTTGCAACTTCTAAAAGTTTTTTATTGGGGGAAAGTTTCTGAATCCATTGCCAAATTACTTCAACTTCTTTGTCAGTGAATTTATTTCCAACCCTAAGTTCTTTGTGTTGGTTTTTGATTATCACACTACGAAACATATCACTGCGTTCACTACTCAAATTATGTATTAGATACCCTGGTAGTACTGCAGCTCTTTGAGCAACACGGTGCAAAGAATTTTCATCTAAAATATAGATCACTTTTTCGTAGCGCCTATATGAAGAATGTGTTAATCGACTAATATCGAAAACCCTGCAGTTTTGTTGATCGAGAAATGTGGGACGCTCCATATCTTTAGGGTGTGCCCCATTGGTATCAAAGTAAAAATCGATGTCGTAATCTTTAAAAAGTTTTACAAAAAGTTTTTCTGCTAGTCGCCCGATTGTACCCTCTAAGCCTGGATGCATAGACGCAATCGCTATACGCTCATGGTTTAGTAGGGTAGTTTTTTGCTTATTTGGTTTTACTGTATTAAAACCGGCAACGAACTTCTCGGCAGTTCTTGCCCAAGTGTATTTTTTCATTATATCTACATATGCTGATTTCTTCGCTTTAAAACTGGTGGTTGTTAGTGCTTTTTCGAGTTCACCCGCAAGCTCACTTGGATTCTGTGGATCAAAAAAGTAGTAAGCGTTTTTGGTCATTTCTAAAAACACGGGTATCCGAGAAGCGAGCGCTGGAACATTGTTTGAAACCGCATCTAAAAGGGGTATTCCGAGCCCTTCGTACTTTGAGGAAAATATAACGGCACTCGCGTTCTCGTACAACCACCTTAGTTGTTCCGCTGGAATATTGCCGGTAAAAATAAGTCGATCACTTTCAGCGCTAAGCTTTAATTTAGACTCTTCGCTGAATGAAGAAGTAATTAACATCTTGCCATTCCAGTCACTATTGGTACAAAATTCACTGAATCCGCGCACGGCTACTTCGTTGTTTTTGTGTGGCAGATCACCAGTTGGAAAAAGTACGTACTCTTGTGGCACTGCAAACTTTGGTTTGCTAGCAGGTGCTTCAAACCCACTAAAGCCTCCGTCAATGTTAATAACTTTTGATTCAGACAGAGCAAATGATTCTAGCAAATCGTTTTTTGTTGTCTGAGAAATTGCAAACAGCATGTCTGCTTCAAAAATCTGCTTAAAGCGTTGCATGTACAATTCTGGTGGAAAATAGCCACCGAGATCTTTCCAGTGAAGAAGTGGTGTAAGGTCATAAAATACTAAAAGTTTTGTATATCCTTCTGGGAACAGGGCAAAGAAATCGAATGTAAACGGTGAGGTGATAAGATAACTGACGTTATTAGTATTACTTTCTACAGAAGAACTGATGCACTTTTCTAATTCTCTTTTATAGGCAGCTTCATTTTTTGCTTTTACCTTACCCGGCTCTGGAAGTGGTAAACTCCACTGTATGCGCTTTAGTCTCGGACAAATTTTTTGTAGTTCTTGAAGTCTTGACCTCTCTATTGGTAGATTTGTATTGAATACAACATATAATTCTTTCGGTGAATTTGTGGCAGCAAGTGCTTTCAGAAGGTGAATCATGTACTGCCCCATGCCTCTGTGCCATGCACCTGTTTGGAACATCTGTCCATCGATTACAAGTATCTTATCCACGCATCCTCCTCAGAAGCGACTTTAGGTTTCTCGCAACTGTTCCTAAGCCATGTCGAGCACTAAGGTATACACTGAATAAAATTCCCTGCCAACGTTTTGGTTGTTCGCTAAAGAAGTCTTGGTATATTTTTTTTCTGGTGGTCGTTAAATCTTTTTGATCTGCCATGGTATACGAGGCATAGTCTCGCTCCCCAAGGTTCTTTCTAATAGTCTCGTCTGTTGTCTTATAAACGCTCCGCAGTACATGGCCGAAACTTCCGGTTTTGAAGCCTCGATTTGCCTGCTGGGTGATGGTAGCTGAAAGCTTAATTGCACTTTGTTTCCACGTAAACAACTGCGCTCTTTCTAATCCTGCTGCTTTATATCTTTGTCTGAGTTTTTCATCAGACAACACTGCTAAGATTGCTTTTTTCATTTCATTCTCATTGGTAGGAGCAAAAAGAGCGGCGGCTTCCCCAACCACTTCAGGTAGTGAGGAGCTGTCAGAACTTGCAACCGGAACATTGCAGGCCATTGCTTCAAGTGGCGGTATACCAAAGCCTTCATACAATGCGGGGTGAACAAAAGCTCGAGCACCAGCAATTAGTGCAGGAAGGTCATCATCTTCAACATACTTACTAGGTTTAATAATCTGAGTCGTGGTTTTGTTAGCCTGATCAATTGCCTGCTGTATGCCTTCATTTCGCCATCCACCACCGCCAACTAAAACAAGCGGGTATTTAGTACGAATATCTTTAGGGAGCTTTGTATAGACAGCAACAAGCCGTTCGAGGTTCTTTCTAGGCTCTACATTGCCTACAGCAAGAAGATATTCACTAGGCAACTCGTACCGCTGTTTTGTTTCAGCAATCTTTTTTACTGATTGTGGCTTAAAAGATTCAGCATCAACACCGTTATAGATTACATTAATTGCAGATTCGGGCACATGTAGTAGTTCGTTAATTTCTCGCTTTGCATGTTCAGAAACCGTAACGACACAGTCCGCACGGTTTATCCAACGGTGTATATATCGAGTGAGATACTTTAGATTTTTTTCTTCTACAAAATCTGGGTACCGCATAAATGTAAGGTCGTGTATATAGGTAATGGAACGTGAATTCCAAAGCGGCCAGTTTTTAAAGTTTGGAAATACATACACTCCCTTGCCAAGAAATAAGTCTACCGGGGGCACTAATCGCAGTCTCAAGAAAAGTTCGAAAACTTTGCCAGGAAGTGGTATTGTCTTAATCGTTACTTTCTTGCTCTTGATTATATCTTCAGGTAATAGCTTTGCCTTACGAAGTGGAACTACCAAAACAATATTGTAATTGTTTTCTTCTTTAAGCAGAAATTCGAGTGTGCGATGCAGAGTATGTGCTACACCACTTCTATGTGTGTGAGCGATCGAAAGTGCATCTATATATATACTTAAAGGTTGGTCCATTTAAGTCTCCATTATAGTTTAATGTGGCAGATTATAAAACCAGCTTATCTTATGATCGAGTGATTTTTGATTTTACGGTTCTAAGTAGCGCAAGAGCTAGTACTTTGCCAGATACATATTTTTCGGGCTTGGTGTGCATTCCGTGCCATGAATCTGCAAGTTCGTTATAGGTTTCGTACATTTTTTGTAATTTTTTGCCCATTTGATCAGTTTTTTGTTGAAGCTGGAGTTCTTTGTAGGTAATGTGTTCTTCGGCTAAAAGTGCTCTGTAATTCTTAACAAAGTCTGGGTGCTTACGTAGCGAATAATACCTGTTAAGTCCATCGAAGAATACTTCTTTATAACCTACATCTTGCAGTTTTTTTTGCCACGATCCTGGATTGTCTTCAACAATAACAATCTCGGGTCGATAAATGTTCCAGTCGTTACTCTCTATAACTTGTTGCTCTAAACCTTCCACATCGATCTTCATAAAATCTATGTGCTTCACTTTATTCGCTCTCAGTATCGACTTTAATGTGTTGGTTTTAACCTTAAAATCAGTGTGTGGCAAATACCCCGGAGCAAGTTCTCTATTCTCGTCTGAGAGCGTTGAAAGTCCGTGCCTACCTAGCCCGTATTCACGAATTGTAGCAGTGCCTTTAGTATTAGAAATCGCCACGTTAACATTAATATCCTTCGGGCGTTGCTTTACAATCTTTTTATACAAAGAAGGGAGGGGTTCGATGTTTACGCCATGCCAGCCCCTTAAGTAAAAAAGCTTGGTGACTGAATCACTGGTTGGATCGTTTGCCCCAGCGTCGACATAAAATCCAGTCTTCTTTTCGCCGAGCAATGAAAGAATAATTAAGTCTTCATGATGCTGAGCATAGGAGACGATCATAGATTAGCTCTTTTTTGCAAGCCTAGTCTTAATAATAGGAGAGGAAGGATATGGGTTAGGTTCAATCTTGTTTACCGACAAAATCTGAGCTTCGTCCCAGGAATCATACGTTTCCGCATAATCCTGCCCAGAAAGACCAATATCAAGTGCGTATTTTCCATCATTAAGTGTGTTGGGGAATTGCCACTGTACGGTGTATGTTTCACCTTTTTGAATGTTCTTTAATTCTTGCCTCTGAATTTTATTGTTTGTTCCAAATAAAGCTGTGCCAGATCCATCAATTTCGCGTACTTTAAAGCCGACTATTAATTCTTCGAGATTCTCGCGTGCAGTAAATTCTGCATAAACAGTTATGGATTCTTTAGACGCAATACTTTTTGGATCAACTTTAACTGAGTTAAAACGAGCTTTTTCATTACCCCATCGCCGTTTAATCTTTGAAAGATCGGCTGGCCCATCGGCTTGGTCGGAGAACATTCGTGTATACGCAGAACCAACGTCGTACGAATTACCTTCTAGCACCAGTTCGCTGTTTTCAATTAAAATTGCTCTGTCGCAGTATTCTTGTACGGAACTCATGTCGTGACTTACAAATACCACGGTTTTCTTCTGTCGCTTAAGTTCGCGGAAATACTTGAAACATTTACGCTGAAAGTCGGCGTCACCAACAGCAAGAACTTCGTCTACAAGTAAAATGTCCGTTTTGGCACGTGTTGCTAAAGAAAAGGCTAAGCGCACCTGCATACCGCTCGAATAATTTTTTAGCTTTTGATCCATAAATTCTTCTAGCTCAGCGAATGCAACAATTTCTTCATACTGAGCATCGACTTCTTTTTTAGAAAATCCAAGCAGTGCGCCGTTGAGGTAAACGTTTTCTCTACCGGTAAGTTCACCGTTAAAACCAACACCAAGCTCAATGAATGGCACAAGCTTACCATTTACTTCAATTGTTCCTTTGTTCGGCTGATAAATACCTGCAAGCATCTTCAGAAGCGTACTTTTACCGCTTCCGTTCCTACCCACAATTCCGAAGAACTCTCCTTCGTAAATTTCAAATGATATATTTTTAAGCGCCCGTTGTTTAGTGGATTTACGATTTCTTTTTCCTGACAAAAAGCCAGTGAGCGTGCTTTTTAATGTGTGGCTTCTTTCGTGAGGTAACATAAAGTGCTTTGAAACTCTGTCTACCTTGATAGCAATATTTTTAGACATTATACTTCCTCCGCAAAATAAGGCGAGCGCTTCTTAAAGTACAACCCAGCAACAATGGCGGTCACCGTAACGATAGCAACTGGTATGAGGTACGCCAACTTACTGCCGTATACATAGCCCAGCGTGATATTTTTAGGATGCATCAAGATATGACGGGAATCTTGAATTATTTGAGCTACCGGATTCACAATCATAATCTTTGCTATAACCGGATACTTATCGTAGATATCATTGAACACATACATAATTGGTGTGGCAAAAAATGCCGCTTGCATTACTACATCCCATATATGATTCACATCTCGAAACCTTACGTAGAGCGAACTGAGCAAAAACCCTAATGAAAGCGCAAAAACAAAAAGCTCTACAATCAGTAGCGGCATGAGAATAGCATACGCACTTACCTGAGCCTTATCGATAAGCATGAATATAACTACTACCGCAAGATTAATGGCAAGGTTTATTAGAGCAGAAAGTGAACCCGAAAGAATCACTACATACCGTGGAAAATTCACCTTCCTAAGAAGATCTCCGCGCCCAACAATTGCCATAATGCTTCCATTTGTTACTTCGGTAAAGTAGCTCCAGAGCACTATTCCAAGCAGTAATGCTACACCAAAATGTGGGATATTGGCGCCAATGCCTAATACCTTAACAAATACGACGTACAATATAAGGAACTGAGAAAAAGGCTTAAGAAGTGACCATAGATAGCCAAGTGCAGAATGTTGATAGCGAAGCTTAAAGTCGTTTACTACTAATTCGCGGAGCAAGATGATTGAATAGCGATATTTCGCCCTGAGGTGTTGGATTTTAGTCTTCATTATGGGTTATTATAGCAAACAATGAATGAACATGCCCATCAAAACCCTATCGTAATAACTGGAGTAAATGGCTTTGTAGGTAAGCACCTTGTAGCTGAACTCAGTCGCAATGCTATACCAATAATAGGAATTGGTAGAGAAATTGAAGCAGATTCAGAAATTGCAGACCAATTGGCTGGTTATTTTGCTGTTGACCTCACTAAAGAATGGCCTGATATAAATGTTACTGCGACTGCTGTTATTCACCTTGCTGGCCTAGCAGCAGTTGGACCTTCTTTTGATCATCCTCAAGACTATATAAACCTCAACAGCATTATGTTTACTCACATGGCTGAATATTATCTTGATAAGCAAGATGCGCCGAGGTTAGTTGTTGTAAGTAGTGGAGCAATTTATAGCTCTGATCAACCAATGCCACTTACTGAAGTATCGAGTATCGGCTACAACTCTCCTTATGTTGTAAGTAAAGTACTTGTTGAAAATCAATGCGTCTACTACAGAAATCGCGGCCTGGACTGTATTGTTGTTCGACCATTCAATCATGTTGGGCCAGGGCAGCTTGAAGGCTTCTTGGTTCCTGATACCATTAAACAGTTACAGACGAGCGACGAAATTTACGTAGGAAACCTTACTACACGAAGAGATTACACTGATGTACGTGATGTCGCACGCGCCTATCGACTGCTGGCAACTACGCCAAACCTAAGAAGCACCGTTTACAATGTGTGCTCTGGATCAAACACCTCCGGGGAACAAATTGTTAATACCTTGAAGCAACTGTGTGGTAAACCAGACGCAAAAATAACTGTTGACCAATCCAAAATTAGACCTACCGATGCACCAGAAATTTACGGTGATGCGAATCGACTTCAGCAAGATACTGGCTGGAAACCAGAAATTAAACTAGAAAAAACACTAGCTGACTGCGTACAAACAAGCTAGTTTTTCGCTTACTCTATATCTTTAAGCTTCGGCTTCGAGATCGTGTGCAACCATCAATTTAACAAGGCCCGGGAAGTCGACTTTGCGCTTCCAGCCGAGTTCTTTTTCTGCCTTAGACGGATCACCAAGTAGTAGATCTACTTCTGAAGGACGGAAGAATTCTGGATTAATTTTAACCAGTGTTTTACCAGACGAAACATCTACGCCTGTTTCGTTAACGCCTTCGCCTTGCCACTGTATCGTAATTCCAATTTCTTTAAAAGCTAGTTCGCAAAATTCACGTATTGAATGTGTTTCACCAGTGGCAAGTACAAAGTCTTCTGGCTTATCTTGCTGTAGAATTCTCCACATACCTTCCACGTAATCGCCAGCATAACCCCAGTCGCGTTTAGCGTCGAGGTTGCCAAGTTCAATACAGTCTTGGGTGCCGTGTTTAATACGGGCAACTGCCTGACTAACTTTTCTGGTGACGAATTCTGGGCCACGGCGTTCGCCTTCGTGGTTGAACAAAATTCCGCTTACTGCAAACATGTCGTAGTTTTCGCGGTAGTTTTTAGCAATCCAGTAGCCATATAGTTTTGCTACACCGTATGGACTGCGTGGATGGAAGCTAGATTCTTCGGTGTAACCCGCTTCTGGTCGGTTGTAGTCAAGACCACCAAACATTTCTGATGTAGAAGCTTGGTAAAACTTTGTGGTTTTTTCTAGGCCTGCAAGACGAATTGCTTCGAGCATATTAAGCACAGCTTTACCTGTTAAATCGGCAGTAAGCAAAGGATTTTTGAACGAA
>DLGX01000026.1 GCA_002482925.1 Candidatus Saccharibacteria bacterium UBA7683 | reverse complement strand
GCCCAATCAGGTAGGCCAACAGTTGCGCCAGTTATTAGTACGTGACCGTGAAGGGCAATTTGCCTACCTAGTTCAAATGCTAGCTCGTAGTCTTGATCTACTGTGCTTCCACGCGCAGCACCACTCACGCAAATAGTAAACCGGTGTTCCGGTGATTTAGGTACAAGCTTGGTTTGTTTCGGTCTGTTAGCTTCCATTATTTTCTTAGCTCCTCTGGCTTAATCATGTCGTTGTCTAGCTGCTCAAGAATCTGTTTTTTAAGTACCGGTTCCCCCATGTAGCGCATGAATATTTCATTCCATAATGCTTCGCGCATATGATAGAAATAGCGCGTTTCAAATTTCTCGTGATTGCTATAGGCAAAGGAGACATCAAATAAATTAAATGCTACGGGGTGTGAATCTTTGTCTACCCTCCCCACATATTCAAGATCTTGCCAAAATTTAAGCTCAGGGCTTACTTCGTATAAGTATTCAGCAGCACGCCGCCAGTGAAGATCTTCCGGCTGTACATGTGGCTGAAATACTTCTGGGGGTTCGTCGCCTAGCTTACCGAAGTACCGCTGTATAACACGCCAGTGTATGTGAAAGTTTGCTATTGTTGCGCCTGTTCCAGTATCGGCAATGAGTGTTTCGGAAATTACTTCGCCAAAATTTGGCAGTGTACTTTTAAGCTTGAAGAAAGCTGAATAGAGTCTGATTTCGTTAATATAATGATAGAGAAGTGGCAACGATTTCAAGGCTAAGCCTCTCATGTGTGTTTGCTTCATAGGTACCACAACAATTGTTCCAAGTTCTTTTGTATGCGTAATATTGTGTTTTTTCTTTTGCACAAAGGCTTCGGTCAGATCTACCCATTTATCATGGTCCATGATAATTATTTCTATATCACGGTTTTCAAAATCGGAAGGTTGAACCTTTTTTTTGAAAAGTTCGTTGTATTCATTAAGCCACTCGCCGCCTTCACTAAAACGAAGTGCAGAATAGAGCTCAGCAAAGTTTTCGTTTTTAAACATGCTTTCTATCGAACGATACCCTAGGTGCTTCATCATTTTTTTGGGTGGCATTTCGCGAAGCAAATCTTTTGCAACAGATTTTTTAAGAACCCAGCACTTTCGCATCATTTTAGTAGTATTAACAACCTCAACAAGTTTTGGAATTATATCTCTTACCGGCGCTTCGTCGCTTGAACCAAGACTGCGGGCAAGATTTTGGTTATGTTCACGCACGCGGTGTTCTAACGCGTGAAATAGCTCTTTGTCGTTCGTATCAAGAGGATCTAAGCCAAGACTTCGTATAGCGCCGGCAGTTTTTTCTAAAATTTCGGCGGCTAGGGCGTTATCTAGGTTTTTTTTGCCGGTAATAATTTCAAGCTCGCGCAAACTCTGCGTAAATAGTGGTTCTTGTGCCGAAAGAAGATCTCGTAGTAATTTACTCATCTCGTTAAAAAGCACTTTCCTTTATGCTTGATGCAGCTACATGTTTTTGATTCTTATTCATAATTTTCTAGCCAGATTCATGTTGGTTTTCTTTTAGCTTATGCTTAAAAGTATACCCTAAATACGCTGCATTGTCATCAAATCGACTCGACTTTTAGTTCCATTTCATGAATTCTTGATCCGCTACGGAGAATGCCAGTTTTTGCCCCTATTTGCGACACCACGCTTGTAGAGTTTGCGCTTGCAAACGTTATAGCATGTTCTAAACTTTTTCCTTGTGCAATCTGAGAAACAAATCCGCTTGTGAACGCATCTCCTGCACCTGTACGATCTTTTACAGGCACATCTTCGTACATGCCAGCAGAAATAATTGAAAGTCCGTCGCTTGCTACAGAACCTTTGGCTCCATCGCTCACCAGTACGTATTTAATTGATTCTACCAACTTTTTGGCTAAAGCTTTCACAGAAGAACCGTCTACAAATAATTGTGCTTCTTCTTTATTAACAGCAAATAGGGTTACGTACGAAAGTAAGTCGGCGCACTGCTGAAGATGTTTTAGTTCAAAGCTTGCTGGATTGAAAGCGATATTAATGCCCTGTGCGTGAGCAGCCTTCATAATTTTTTTAAGGAGTGTCATTGAGCCGACTGAAGAAATATAAAGCCAATCAGCATCAAGATCTTCTATGTTAACGTGCGCTTCTTTAAGTTTTGCAGTTCCTGGATAATCTAAAATGGTTCTTTCGCCAGTTGGCGCTAGCATAATAGTAGAAAAACTTGTGCGAAGCGATTCGTCGATTACTACAGCAGTGGTATCGATATGCTCGGCATCAAGCGCATTAATTATAGAATGGCCTGCTGGGTCGTCTCCTAAAACGCTGACAAATTTAGTATGAAGGTGCTGGCGGGCAAAGGTCACTGCTGCATTTGGAGCATTACCGCCAGTAGAAAACGTAGCGTTTTCAACGTAAAACTTTTCACCGAGTTTTATATGTTCATAAAAAACGCCTTTGTCTTTAAGAGGCTTAAACACCTCTCCTTCTAAAAAGGTATCCTGGCCAGCCTTACCAATACAAAGCATCACAGGCTTATTCATGGTGCTAAAGTACAGCCTTCCCAGCGCTACCAAATGCTGCTATTTTTTCTTCTACCACTTTCTGAATGGCATCTTTTACTTTGTCCATCAGCTTCATTACTGCAAATTCATCGGGGTGGTTTTTAAGTTCTTCTTCGAGGGTTGTTCTAAACGCATAGCGTAGATCGCTATTGATATTAATTTTGCTGACACCAATTCTTGCAGCTTCTTCAAAATAATGAAGAGGGGTATCTGAACCACCGTGAAGGCTGATATTGCAATCAATAGCGTCGCGAATTTTTTTAAGTAAATCAAGATCCAATGTTTTTGGAACAGGATATTTGCCGTGTAGATTACCTACCGCTGCAGCAAAAGTATCAATTCCTGTACTTGCTACGAATTCTTTAGAACCTAACGGCGTAGAAAATGTTTTTTTAATTTCTTCGTAATCAATTTTTTCTTTAAAAACATTTGAACCGCCACCAAAATAATGAGGTTCGCTCTCTACTAAAGCGCCGGTGAATTTTGCATATTCCACCACCTGAGTCGTTTCTTTTATAATTTCTTCTTCGGTAGCATCATGTCGAGCTTGGGAAACATCAATATGAATAAACTCAAAACCCGCATCAATTGCACGTTTGGCATCTTCAACAGTTGGTGAATGGTCAAGGTTAAGATACGCTTCTATGCCGAATTCTTTAATGTAGTTGTCGAGCATATCACGTGTGTTTTCGAGTCCTATTGCTTGGACTTCGCCATGACTTACTTCTATAAGTACTGGCGATCCTTGCGCCTGTGCAGCGCGACAAATTCCAATAAACGTTTCTTGGTTATCTATGTTAAATGCGCCCACAGCAAATTTCTGCTGACGACTTCTTTGCATTAAATGTCGCGCTCTGAGACAGTTTTCTCTGATTTCTTGAATTGTTAATCCCACTCTTTTTTGTTCCTTTATTTGCTTAATAGTTCGTGTACAGCTAAGGTTATGTGCGTATGCGTAAGACCGAATGCTCTGAGTAGCTCTTCTGGCTTGCCGCTTTCGCCAAAACGATCTTTTACGCCGATTCGCTTGAGTGGCCGAGGTAATTTTTCACTCAGTAGTTCAGCTACTGCACCTCCTAGGCCACCATTTATCTGCGCTTCTTCAGCAGTAATAACATACCCAGTTTTTTTAGCGCTTGCTAAAATTGCAGTCTCATCTAGTGGTTTAATTGTTGCGCAGTGGACTACTTCTGCAGATATCCCATCTTTAGCAAGAGAATTTGCCGCGACCATTGCTTGATATGTCATGGTTCCGGTTGCAACAATTGTCACATCTTTACCTTCTCTGAAAATTTGTGCTTTACCAATTTCAAACGGTGTTTTGTCTGTAGTAAACACAGGCGTTGCCTCGCGTGCTAGCCGAAGGTAATTAGGACGTTTGTCTTCACTCATGGCGGCGGTAGCTTTTTCTGCTTCTTTGCTGTCGCATGGTGCAATAACAACCATGTTAGGCAGTGCTCGCATTAAGGCGATGTCTTCTAGCATTTGATGCGTTGCACCATCTGGGCCAACAGAAATACCTGCGTGCGAACCTACAAGCTTAACTGGTTGGTCGTTCAAACAGATAGTCGTTCTAATCTGTTCCCAGCAACGGCCTGGCATGAATGCAGCATAACTTGAACAGAATGGAATTTTCCCCATAGCAGCCATACCGCTTGAAACAGTAACAAGGTTTTGTTCTGCTACCCCTATTTGCACAAATCTATCAGGAAATGCTTCTTTAAATAAACTCATCTGTGTTGACTCGGTAAGGTCAGCGCAAAGTGCTACGATTTGATCGTTTGATTCTCCTGCAGCCTTCAAACCTCGCCCGAAACCTTTTCGAATTGGTTCTTGCGCAATGTCGTTTTCGCCGATCTGAGAAGATAAATTCATACTATTCATGTTCACCCCTGATCTTACCGTCTAAGCTACGGAGTTTTTTAAGTGCTTCTTTTGCCTGCTGGGAATTTGGTGGAGCTCCGTGCCAATGGAAGTCGTATTCCATGAACGGCACGCCTTTTCCGGGAACTGTATGTGCAATAATCACGGTTGGTTTTTCTGTTATAGCACGAGCCATCGAACAAGCGTCTATTATGCTTTCGATATTATGGCCATCGATTTCGGCAACATGCCATCCGAAACTTTCCCATTTGCCCTTAAGATCTTCTAATGGCATAACGTTTTCGGTGGTGCCGTCTATCTGAATATTGTTACGGTCTATTATGCCAATAAGATTATGGAGTTTATTTTTACCAGCGAACATGGCTGCTTCCCAGATATTTCCTTCATCTAGTTCGCCGTCACCCATCATGCA
>DLGX01000064.1 GCA_002482925.1 Candidatus Saccharibacteria bacterium UBA7683 | reverse complement strand
CTTGGTAGCTTCAAATAATTTATATATTTCTGGGCCGTACAGTACAGGTAGGTACGGTGCGCGAAGTCGGCCGTCGTTATGTTCGCCTGCAGTTGAACCACCCATTTGCATTACCATACTGTAGTATTCATCCATAATTTTGAATACTTTCTGGCGATCGCTAACAGTTGCGAGATCTAAAAAGGGCTGCATGTGAAGATTGGCATTCCCAGCGTGACCCCAAACTGCAGATTCAAGATTATACTTTTTAAATAGATCGTAAATTTTATGTACAAATAACTTAAAGTGAATTTGCGGTACTACGCCGTCTTCAATTATTGGCAGTGCTTTTTTAGCGCCTTCAGTGTGTGCTATTAACGAAGCGGCGGAGTGTCGGATCTTCCATAATTCCTCTCGTTCTTCGTAATCTGTTGTTGTCTGAAAATCTTGTGTCACGCGCTGAAGTATTTTTGAAAGCTTTTTAGCCTTTTTTGCTTGTACAGCTTTACCGATATCATCAAATTCAATCAATAATAAGATTTCTGGGAACGGCTGTTCAAGCAGACCTTTTAGTTGGTTTGGATAATGACTTTCGATAAAATCTAGCAAATGCTTGTCTACCATTTCTATGGTGGCAGGTCCTAACTTTAGAATATCGTTCACAACCTCATCTGCTTCATCTATCCGTTTGAAGCCAGCAACAACTAAGGTACGATTCATATTATTTGGCACTATGGAAAGACTAATTTCTGAAACAATCCCAAGTGTTCCCTGAGAACCCACCATAAGCGGCGTTAAGTCAAAGCTGCCATCAGCACGCTTAACGTCGAGAAGATCGTAGCCAACGGAGTTTTTAGAAACATCTTTGTGCATTGTTTGTACGAGTTCCCAGTTGTCAGTAATGAGACCATCGAGCTGTCGGTAAATTTCGCCTTCAAATGTAGAAAGACCTTTTTTATGGTTTAGTTCGCGCTTGCTGAGTCTTCTGGTTTCTATTAGTTCGCCGTTAGCAAGCACAACTTGCAGACCATCTACAAACTCTCTAGTAGCTCCGTATTTTACGGTTCTTTCACCTGCTGCATTATTTGCTACTGCACCGCCAATGGTTGAATAGTCGATTGAACTTGGATACGGTGGCAGGAATCTTCCGTGAGTTTTAATGGTGTCTTGAAAGTTTCGATAGTTAATACCAGGCTGTACACGCGCAATATTTTTTTTAGTATCAAGTTCTAGTAGTTTATTAAGGTGTGCAGGAAACGTAATTATTATTCCATCTCCCAGTGCCGCACCAGCCTGGTCACTTCCAGATCCACGCGCAGTAATAGGAATAGCTTTGCCGCGTTCTGCTAACTGCCATGAAAATCGCGCGATCTTTCTAACGTCATCGGTTGAACGCGGATACACTACCATTTGCGGTGTAACAGTGAACACACTTCCATCAGTACTAAAGAACTTTCTAATTGATGGTGAAGTTAAAACCTCGCCTACAATGTGCTGGCGAAGATAATCTGCCACTTTACTCATTGAACCCTCCATAAGCTTCTAAACATATGCTTTATCATAGCATATTGTAGTGCTTAGATTGTAAAGAATTGCACTGTTATGGAGTTTGGTCGACGCGTTTAGTAACCACTGTCCAATCTTCAACGTTGGTGAGCCTATCAGAGGCATTGTTTGCTGCAACTGGTATAAAGCCATTGGCGTTCTGGTGATATGCGTAATTTACACGTGGTTGATACAAAGCAACGGCTGGAGCACCTTTCAGCCATTCGTCTTGGAATGTTTTATAGCGCGCGGTACGAAGCACAGATTCTAACCGAGTCCTTGCAACTTCCAAGCTTGAATCTGCACGAGCAGACTTCCATTCAGAAAAATTCAATCCATTGGTACGCGCTTGTGAAGAGTGCCAGTACGCATATACATCGGGGTCATGTCCTAACGAAATACCATACAAAAGAATGTCGTAACTATGTGCTGTAAGCGCGGTTTGCTGAAGCTGTTCAGGAGTTAATAATTGAGATTTTATGCGTACCCCAATTTTACCCCATTGTTTTTGAAGTTCGCCAGCCAGCGCCGTGTACTGTGAACTGTTAACTGTGGTTAGGTTTAGCTCTAGTGGCACACCGTCTTTAGCACGTACACCACCAGGTTGCATGACCCAGCCCGCCGCATCGAGTAACCTTCCTGCCTCCGTAACATTCGTACTCTGAGAAAAGGAAGCGTCGTACCCTAGCTGTGAAGGTAGTAGAGGGTTTTTAAGCGGTGCGTACCGAGTATCGAATAAGTTTAATACTGCTTCTCGGTTAATTGCATAGGCAAGTGCGGAACGGACGCTATTGTTTTCTAGGGTAGGGCTCGAGGTTTTAAAGAATGCGAACACACCACTATTGAGTGGTATGTCGACTGGGCGAATACTGGTGTCTTTTGAAAAATTCTTAACTGATTCGGCATTCAAATCTACTGCTGCGGTTATTTCACGATTTTTAAGTGCCTGTGCCATATCGGAATCGTTTGGATATGTGTGAATAAAAAACCTCTCAAGTTTAGGCGCACCTCTGAAGTATTTTTTATTAGCACTAAGTTCAAGCTGTTGTTCTTTACCCTGCTCGTTTCTGAGTGCTGAAAACACAAATGGACCTGTGCCAACTGGTTGATTATTAAATGCAGAACTTCTAATGCGATCGAAAGGTATGTCTGTAAGTAAGTGTTCGGGCAAAATTGGTACAGTGAGCGCGTTAGTAAACGGTGCGAATGCGGCGGGTAGTTCAAATTTCACTTCTTGTTGATTAACGGCGGTTACTTTTATTCCCTGCCAGCTAGAAAATAACGGCGAACGTGTTTCAGAATTCTGAATAGCATTCATAGTGAACGCTACGTCCTTGGCAGTAAAAGGCTGGCCGTCATGCCAGAGTACACCTGGCTTAATAGAAACAGTATAGGTTTTACGATCTTCTTCAATTTTCACATCCTCAGCAAGATCTGGTACTAATGTACCGTTGGTATCATAACGAAGTAAGCCATTGAAAATAAGCCTGCTTGCACTATCGTCGAGTGTTCCAGACCCAAAGAGTGGGTTAAGATTGGTGAAGTTACCGATCATACCTTCTGTGTATGTTCCGCCACTTGCACTTGCAGGAACCTGTGAAGCAGAAAACACTCGCACAATACCAACCAGTGTAAGTACTGAAAGCAACAGCACTAAACCGAGCCAACCAGCTACGAATCTTCGAGCACCTGCAATATTTTTAGCCCGGCGTGTTACATATTTTGTAACATGCTGGCTTGAACTAGACTGAAGATCAAGCGCCTTGTCGCCCACTTTTTTAACAAGTTGGTTAGTTTTTTCGCGTTGTTTTAAAAATTTAGGCATAATAAAAAATTGAAGCCACCCTTAACGCATTA
>DLGX01000030.1 GCA_002482925.1 Candidatus Saccharibacteria bacterium UBA7683 | reverse complement strand
TCCTGATTTCTGAGTGATTTTGGTGTAGAAATTTTGCTTCTATTTCTTGTTGCATACGCTACATTATTGCAGGTCTTCTAGTAATAACGAAGTTGGTGGTTTGGTATTGGCCTTAACTAGCTTGAGTTTCTGCACACGGTCTTGGCCTTTTCAAGGTCTATCATAACAATATATGTACTAGCAGTTCCGCTAGTTCCATCACAGCGTACACCTCTGCGATATCGTATTCTGTCTTTTTTGTAGGTCATATTCCCCCAGGTGTACAAGCTGTAATTTTCACCAGTTGGCGACTTAAAATCAGAACCTTCGCACATATAATTTTGCAAAAACTCTAAAAAAGATCCTGCCGTTGCAGAAGTGGTATTGGTACAAATGTCTACAGCCTCTATATTGAGATTACTAGATAAAGGATACTGCCCGTTGTTAACATAACTCGTTTCAAGTGCTGCCATTATTCGGCTTACATCAGAACGCCGCTGGGTGTCTCGACGATTTGCGGTAACTTGACGAAATGCTAAGAAGGCTAGCAAGAAAATCATGCCACCGATAGCGAGCACCAACACAACTTCGATTAATGTGAAACCTCTGTTATTTGATACTCGTTTTTGAACCATACACCACTTTGTTACATTATACTTCGCTTATGCTTATATGATAACAAATACTAAGCTTCAAAACGAATCGCTAACCTGAAATTATAGTCTTTAAATTGGCTAGTCTTCTTGTTCGGTAAATGTAATTGTTGCTTCGTTACGACCAAACTTAATTTTACTTGCAGGTTCTATGCCTTTTCGATTGAGTTCGTGAGCAATTCCCATTTTTTTCATAATGTCGCGAAGGCGTTGACGTCCATGGTAGTCCTCAAAATCTGTTCGCCTGGCAAATTTTTCGATTTTATGACCAGTAACTTTAAATGTACCGTCTTCAAGCTTATGTACTTTCCATGCAAGTTCAGGGGTATCAAGGGTGAATACAGTCTTTTCTGAGTCATTTTCAGCCTCTACAGCAGCTTTTTTGGTCTTTTGCTCGTCTACAACTGCTCGCAGTTTTCGAAGTACTGGAACAAGCTCTGTACCCGCCAGAGAAGAAATAGCGAATATTTCAGTATCTTTTGGAACTACCTTCTTCAGTTGCTTAATTAAATCTGCCACAATTTCGTCGTCAAGACCTTCTACCTTAGTAAGCGCCACTACTTCTGGTCGGGTTGCGAGTGCGGGGTCGTGGAGTTCTAGTTCGCTTCGGATTATTTTATAGGTTTTAGCAACGTCATCGGTGTATGAATCAATGAGGTGTAAGAGCGCTCCGGTTCTTTCCACATGGCGTAGAAATTCATGCCCCAACCCTTTGCCTTCAGCTGCACCTTCTATAATTCCTGGGATATCGGCAATTAAAAGTGTTGTGTTGTCTATATCAGCTACCCCTAAGTGCGGAGTCAGGGTTGTGAATTCGTAATTTGCAATTTCTGGTTTAGCATTACTCACCACGCTTAGGAATGTTGATTTACCTGCATTCGGCTTACCGAGCAACCCTACATCTGCAATAAGTTTTAGTTCTAAGTTAAGTTCAAATTCATCGCCAACTTCACCTTTTTCAGCCACACGAGGGGTTTGTCGAACACTGCTTTTAAAGTGAGCGTTACCGAAACCACCGTCACCGCCTTTTGCAATAACAGTTTTGTGCCCTGCCTCAGTTAGATCTGCAATGATTTCACCATCACGACGTATAACGGTTCCTATTGGTACAGAAACAAGTAAATCGTGCCCGTTTTTACCATGTTTACGGCGTTTTCCACCAGATTCACCTCTTTCGCTTTTAAGTTCAGGCTTAAAACGAAAATCAACAAGCGTATTGGTGTTAGGGTCAGCTATAAAAATAACATCACCGCCCCTACCGCCGTCGCCACCATCTGGTCCACCGTGATCAACATACATTTCGTGCCTAAAACTGACGGCACCATTGCCGCCATCACCTGCTTTTACTTGGACTGTCGCTATATCTACAAACATTTTCCCCTATTATACTCGAAAAAAGCTATATTACATAATTTTTTTATTAAGCAAGCAAAAGCCCCGTAATGATACCGGGGCTTTAACTAACTACATTTGTTTTTTAATGAATGTAATTAAACATTCCAACTTGATCAGCACTGATTGTTCGAGAAGAAACACGGTTCCAACCAGCATAGTTCATTTCACTTACTGAAATACTTCCATCTGCATTAACTGCTTCTACATATCCAACGTGACCATAGCCACCATAACCGCCACTAGATTGGAACACATCACCGGCTCGAGGGCTTTTGTCTACTGCAAAGCCAGAAGCTCGTGCAAGAGACGCCCATGTAGTTGCATTACCCCAGTTGCTTCCAACTGGTCTTCCAGCTGCAGCGCGTTTGTTAAAGGCATAATATGTACAATAACCGTATGCATAACGATTACCAGCAAATACTACATTACTACCCCCCCATGAAAAGCTTGCTGAACGTGTGGCGCTACTTGAACCACTCGATCGACTTGTGCGACTAGCAGGCTTCACGCCGTTAGGAATGATAATTTGTGCGCCTGGTTTTAGTGCATTTACTTCTAAATCATTGAAAGCTGTAATTTGTTCTGCGCTTGTTTGGTAGGTTGCGGCAATAGAATCTGCAGTATCGTTAGCTTGCACAGCATAAAGTACTCCTGTTACTGGAAGAATCGTTAGCTTGCTTCCAGGTGCAAGTGCATCAGAACGAAGGTTGTTTGCCCATCGTATAGTGTCTTCACTGATACCGTACTGCTGAGCAAGGCTCTGTACGCTATCGCCTACTTTTACTTCAATAGTGGCTATATCTTTAACAGATTTAACTGATGGTGCTACTAACTGAGGTTTTTCAACCACTGCGGTAGTAGTTTGTTCGGTAGTAGTTGCGGTACTTACTTGAGCATTAAGGGTATCTGCTCGGTTTGCAACGTTTGGTGTTACTAACAAATCTGCTTCTTGTGCCACTGTTGCTGCCACATCGGCGGCAATTACTTCATCAACTGGTTGCGACTGAGGTACTTGAATAGGATTTTCTAAACGAGCCTGCGGAGCAACATATTGTGATTCACCAGATACACGTCCGATAAGTTGGCTTCCGGTTACTCCAAGAAGTACGAAAGTTACAATTCCAACTTTAAGGTAACGGCTGACTGATCGGCGATTTGTTTCTGAAGTGTTTGTGTGGGTTGAACCTTGATGTCGTTTAAGACGTGCAAGTGTTGTAACAGGTTTGTTACTAATACCAACTCCCTTGTCTACCAAAGGTAGACTGCCATAGCTACTTAGTCTTACTCCGAATTTACGGAAAGAGATATGTCGACCTTTATTAGTTAATGTTTATCTTCTTACAAGGGTTCTATCTCGTGCGACTGTTCGTCTATCATCAACCCCATGAGTTCCCACCGTGTCTTAGTACGTTATGTGCATAACTTGACAAAGAAACTAAGTGATTGACATAGATTATTTTACTAGTAGTAGCATGCGATGTCAATAGGCTTATGCACCGCAGAAGTTGTACTAATTACACAGTTTTGTGCAGTACTTTTGCACTAACGATTCGTGTTCTTCGACTGTCTTAGAAAAATGGGTGGTGCCATCATCTCCAGCTACGAAAAAGAGGTAATCGGTTTTGGTTGGATTAGCAACTGCTTCTAATGCCGAAAAGTTGAAGTTACTGATGGCAGAAGGAGGCAAGCCACTGTATCTACGTGTGTTATACGGTGAATCAAGCGTTGGGCCAACTTTCTTGCCTGTCTTAGCTTCAATATACATATAGGTAACGTCTGAGCCCAGCTGAATACCTTCTCTGTAGCGTTTTAGAAATACCTGGGCGACTGTGGGCTGAATGGTTGAATCTTTTACTTCTTTTTGTACAATCGACGCCATAATGATTGCTTCAGCAGTAGTAAGGCCCTGGGTCTTAATTTGGGCTTCAAGTTGCGGGGTAATTTTGCTTTGTAAGTTATTAAGCATAATTCTAAACAGTTCTTCTGCAGAGGTATTGGGGCCAATCTGATAGGTGTCCGGGAATAGGTAGCCTTCAAGCGGTGTATCGGCTGGAAGATTTTTTAACAGAGGGTGATCTCTAATTGCCACAAGCGCTGTTTCAAGCTCTTCTTCTTTATAGCCATCTTTTTTAAGAGCTGTAAGAATCTGGTCTAGTCGTAAGCCCGGAGAAATAAGTACATTCACAGTTGTTACTTTACCACCAGAAATAATTTCAGTAATTTCAGCAACTGACTGCTTGCTAGAAAGGCGGTAGTCGCCAGCTTGAAGGTTGTTAATTCCATTAACTTTGGCATAAATAGAAAACGCTTTGGCGTTTCTGATAACTTTTTGTTCTTCTAAAAGCTTACCTATCGCACTGGTACCAGAACCTGCCTGCACAGTAACAACAACGTATGAATCTTCTGAGGTACGAGAACTAATTGCTTTGGTATACCAAATTACTGCGCTCAAAATAACAAGCGCCAGAATTAGAAGAATGGCTACCGCAAATTTTATAAACCAGTGCTTCTTCTTAAGTTTTGGTTTTTTAGACTTTTTTTTTGGTTTTTTATCTGTAACTTCTGGTTCAATAGATGGCTGGGGCAAAGCGCCTGAAGCCTGCGTGCGAATAAAATCTTCTAAAATATAGGTTGCGGCAAGGGAATCTACCGCTGCTTTGGCGTAGGGTTTTTTTCTACTTTTTAATTCTTCTTCGGCTTTTACAGATGTGAGCGATTCATCCTGCCAGTACACAGGAATTGAACTAGGAATATTAAGAAGTTTTGCAATGTGTTCTACCCGTTCGGTCTGCTTTGTTGGTTCGCCGTTTTGGTTTCTTGGATATCCTATAACCACTGCAGATACTTTATTTTTTGTAAGCAGCGCCGTAAATTCGGTTACCAAATGTTCGCTTGCTTCAAGTGTAGTAAGTGGTGCAGGAAACGGTATTTGCATATCCGCAATAGCAACGCCAATGCGCTTTTCGCCAACATCAAGCGCTAAAATAGTATTACTCACGGTTTGTTTTATCTACGTCCAATTTTATATTGATTCTGTTTACTCCAGGGAGTTTTCGAGCCCAGAACGGAGTAAGTTTTATATCAACGCCTTTTACCCCTGGTAAATCCTGTAGATATGCCCGAACTTCGCCGAACTTCTTACCAGTTGTTTCTTCTTTAAGCTTTTCGGTATCAAACTGCGGTCCGTAGTATGCAAGCGTAGTAACCTTATAAGTTGCAGTTTTAGCATCAGAAGCAACTTTTTCAAGTTTAAGATCTTGTATGCCGTTTTCATATACACGCTGTTGATCTTTATTGGTCATTTGAGTGGTGACGAAGGCATCAAGCGCTTCACCTAGATCTTTCTTCGGTACCCCTAGCAAGCTATAAGTAACTTCAGCAGTAAGCTTAGCCTCGTTGGCCTGCTGGTCAACACCCGGTTCGCTTACGACATTACCGAACGTAACCATAAAAGAATCACTTAGTAAGCTTACGTCGTTACCCAGAGCTTTCGTTAATTCTTCTTTTACTGCATTCGTATCTTGTTGTTCAAGCTGGGTTTTAGCCTTATTAACATCATCCTGGGTCACAACTTTTACTACTTGGCTAGTACCCCCACTTGTAGAACCGACAATATTTGCAGAAACACCACTAGGTGCTCCTGAAACTGCGCCCGAGGCACCATTAAAGCTAGGGCCACTTTCTTTTGCAACAATACCAACAGTTGCCTGATTACTTGATGGGCCACTGGCATCAAGCTTGGCGGATTGAGTTGTCACGAAACCTTTCCCACTAGTACTGTTTAACGATGTTCCTGCTGGAATAGAAATTCCTCTGAATAATGCACTATACGAATCTGATGAGAACCTAACTGTACCTGTTGCTTTTTCACCAATATCTTTTTGACCGGTTGCGGTGAAACTTTGGCTAATAGTTTGCTTTTTTTCTTGGGCAACAGCCTTTAGATTGTATGTTGCGGGATCTGAAGCA
>DLGX01000019.1 GCA_002482925.1 Candidatus Saccharibacteria bacterium UBA7683 | reverse complement strand
TGATTTTTTAATAACTTTAACCTGATGGGTCTTGGTTTCTTTGTTGGTATTGATCAAGTGATTAAGTTCAACCTGTGATTGCTTAAGCTCAGTAATGTATTTTTCTACTTCAGCAGGCTTCTTTGTACGAAGCTCCTTCATAGTGAGTGTGGAAAGTTTCATTATGCTTGCTCCCTAATCACGAACTTTGTTTTTACCGGAAGCTTGTGTGCTGCAAGGCGCATGGCTTCGCGGGCTTGTTCTTCGGTTACACCACGACCCATTTCAAATAAAACGGTTCCGGGTTTAACTTTTGCTACAAAGAATTCAGGATTACCTTTACCGCTACCCATTTTTACATCTTGGGGTTTACGAGTTACAGGAATGTGCGGGAAGATTCGGATCCATACTTTACCACCACGTTTGATATAGCGGGTCATTGCCTGACGAGCTGATTCGATTTGCCTAGAGGTAATTCGTTCAGCATCTTGGCTTACAAGGCCGTAATCACCAAAAGCGACGTAATTTCCGCTTGAAGCAATACCGCGGTTTTTACCTTTGCGTACTTTTCTGAATTTAGTCTTTTTTGGAAGTAACATTATGCTTCTCCCTTATAAATCCATACCTTAACACCGATAATACCGGCGCCTGGATACTTAGCGCGAGCTGCGTGGTAATCGATATCAGCACGAATGGTATGAAGCGGTACGCTTCCTTCAATATGCTTTTCTCGACGACTCATTTCAGCACCTTGAAGACGTCCGGCAACTTCGATACGAATACCTTTAGCACCTGCACGCATTGTGGCAGCAGCAGTCATCTTAACTGCACGACGGAATGCAATACGACGTTCAAGTTGACGAGCAATGTTTTCAGCAACAAGCTTTGCGGCAAGTTCTGGTCGTTTTACTTCTTCAATGTTTACGCGAACGGTTGTTTCAAAAGTTTTTTCGCACAGTGCTTTGATTTCTTGTGCGCCAACACCACCACGACCAATTACTACACCTGCTTTAGAAGTATAGATAGTAACGGTTACGAGGTTTGGTGAACGTTCGATATCAATTCGGTCAATTACTGCGCGAGTTTCAAACTTCTTTTCGATTTCTCTTCGTACGGTAAGATCTTGGTTCAAGAATGTTGCATATTCTTTTTTACCTGCAAACCATTTACTGCGCCACTGCTTATTAACCTGAAGGCGCATGCTGATAGGATTAACTTTTTGTCCCATTACTTGTCTCCCTTGGCCTGAGCTGGTGTCGAAGGCTTCTTAGTTTTAGGCGTTGAAACGGTCGATTTAGTAGCAGTTTGTTTTTTAGCTTTTTCTTCACCAGAAACGATCACCGTTACGTGAGTAGTTCGTTTTTGGTATGGATGCGCGCTACCACGAGCCACAGGGCGGAATCGTTTACCGCGAGGGCCAGGTGAAACGTGAAGTTCTGCAATCTGAAGATCATCAGTTTTAACGTTATGATTGTTGCCGGCATTTGCCTGTGCGCTTTTAATAACTTTAATAAGTGGCAGTGCTGCACGGCGCGGGGTATGTTCTAGAATAACGAGCGCGTCATTAACACTTCGTCCTCGGATAAGACTAGCTACGATGCCAATCTTTCGTGGAGTCATGTCAATTGCGTTAGCTTTAGCGGTTACGTATACAGGCATGATTATTTGTCCTTACCGCCGTGTTTACGGAATTTACGTGTTGGACTAAATTCGCCAAGCTTGTGGCCAACCATATTTTCGCTGATGAATACTGGAACGTGGACCTTACCGTTGTATACAGCTACTGTTTTACCTACGAACTCTGGGCTGATCGTGCTAGCACGAGCCCATGTTTTGATCACTGTGCGATCATCAGATCCAAGAGCTGCGATTTTCTTCGCGAGCTTTGGGTCTACAAATGGTCCTTTTTTGAGACTTCTACTCATTATTATTTCCTCTTAGCCTGATGTCGGCTTCTTACAATAAATTTACCGGATCGCTTGTTGCGACGTGTTTTGTAACCAAGTGTTGGTTTACCCCAAGGGGTTTTTGGATGACGGCCTACACCGTGTGCGCCACCATCACCACCACCGTGTGGGTGATCTACTGCGTTCATAACTACACCACGAACTTGTGGTCGTCGGCCTAAATGTCGTTTTCTTCCAGCTGAACCGATCTTCACGTTCTGGTGTTGTTCGTTGCTGACTGTACCGATGGTTGCCATACAGTTAAGATTGATCTTACGGATTTCACCGCTTGGAAGCTTAATCTGAGCATATTCATCTTCTTTAGCAGTTAACTGTGCTTTTGTTCCAGCTGAGCGTACCATCTGCGCGCCTCGGCCGGGTTGCATTTCAATTGCGTATACAAACGTACCAGTTGGAATATCTTTAAGCTTGAGGCGGTTGCCTTCTTCAATTGCAGATTTTTCACCAACGTTGATTACCTGACCAACGCTCATGTTTACGCTAGCAATTACATAGTGGTACGTGCCGTTGTCTTCTTTCAAGCGTGCAATACGAGCTGAACGGTTGGGATCGTATTCGATATGTTCAATTGTAGCTTTTTCAAAATCAAGCTGTTTGAAGTTTACAAGTCGATAGAATTTTTTAGCTCCACCACCGCGGTGACGAGTTGTAATTCTACCTTGGTTGTTTCGTCCAGCTGTTCGTTTTTTGATAACCAACAGTGACTTAACTGGTTTCTTGGTAGTGAT
Source organism: Candidatus Saccharibacteria bacterium UBA7683 (assembly GCA_002482925.1). Lineage (GTDB taxonomy): Bacteria > Patescibacteriota > Saccharimonadia > Saccharimonadales > UBA7683 > UBA7683. The sequence continues at coordinate 1,328 of DLGX01000019.1, read as the reverse complement.
CTTTGTAAGATCTTGGTTAGTCATGCCTCTTCGAGCAGGAGTAGTTGGTTTGTATGCAGTAACAGCCATTACTTCTTCTCCTCTTCTTCAAAGATCTTGATACTATCACCGCTCTTTAGTCGTACGTAAGCTTTTTTGAATGTGCTTCGTTCGCCAATAATTGGACGAGCTCGGCGATTACCCATTCGAATTGAACGAGCTTTTTTACCATTCTGAACTACTACGTTAACTTCTTCTACGGTTACATTAAACTGTGCCTGTACCGCTTCTTTAATCTGAACCTTGTTACTGCTTGTTGGTACCACGAACACGTAGGTCTGATTAGTAAGACTTTGCTGGTACGCTTTTTCACTCATTCGAGGTTTAAGATTAAGCATTGTTAACTCCTAACCATTCTTTCACTATTTCAACAGACTTCTTAGTCATTACAATATGATCAGCATTAAGAATGTCGAATACATTAAGATACATGGCTTGAACTGCCTTTACGTTAGAAACGTTTCTCGTAGATCTATCAACAAGTTCGTCTTTAACGTCTACAACAAGTAGAACTCGACGCTCAAGCTTATTTTTGGCAAGCAGATCAAGCGTGTTCTTTGTCTTGCCGTCTTTACAGTCGAATGTAGGGATGACGGTAACTTTTTTAGCAGAAAGCGTAAGTGCTTGACGAAGTGCAAGTCGTTTCTGGGAAGTAGAAAGTGACTTTTTGTAGTTTTCTAGTCCTGTCGGGCCAAATACGATACCACCACCACGCCAGATAGGGTTTCGTGAAGAACCTACACGTGCGCGACCAGTACCTTTTTGGCGCCATGGTTTTTTACCACCACCACGGACAAGTCCGCGAGTTTTAACTTGGGCTAGGTTTGAACGGCCGTTGGCTAGGTACGCTTCGTATGCTCGTTTAACGAGATCATGATTAGCTACTTCAACAGCAAAAACTTCTTTAGGTAACGTAGCAGTTGCTGGCTTGGTTGTTGTTTTAACATCTGCCATATTATGCTCCTACCACTGTTACTAAGCTTTTTTTAGGGCCGGGAATAGCGCCTTTAAAACCTATAAGATTATTTTCTACGTCTACAAACGCAACTCGTAGGCCAGAAACGGTTACTTGTTCAGCACCCATCTGCCCAGCCATTCGTTTGCCTTTGAAAACTTTTTGAGGATACATAGATCCAATTGAACCTGGTCGACGAACCATTCCGTTACCACCATGGGTACTTGAGCTAGTTGCGAAGTTATGTCGTTTTACTGTGCCTGCGAAACCTTTACCTTTGCTGGTGCCGGTTACTTTTACTTTATCGCCAACTTCGAAGATTGAAACATCAAAA
>DLGX01000035.1 GCA_002482925.1 Candidatus Saccharibacteria bacterium UBA7683 | reverse complement strand
ATGTCATTACCGAGTTCGGTTCCTACTTCAGCAACACGCACCGCATCGAACGGTTGCTCAAGTGTAGCTTGGGTTTGTTTAAGCGCGTCACAGGTTTTTCTACCCAAAGCCTCTCCGCTATCCTGGCTACCACACGCTGCTAATGTAAGTACGGCGGTCATTGCGACCGTTTCACCAATTCTTCTCATACTACTCCTTCTCTTGTTATCTCAAACGGTGTTACTCTAGATAACCTCATCTGATGTCTGTATACTATACACGTAATGGAAGTTGAACAAAAACTACGAACCGAACTTTCGGAACTTACTGAAGCCCTCAGTGCGCCCGATGCTTTTAATGATCCTAAAATTGGCGAGAAGAATCGACGACGTGCTGAGCTTGAAGAAGTTGTAAAAGCTTTTGATGAAAAACACCTATTTGAAAAGCAACTCGCTGAGTCAAATGAAATTTTGCGTGGCAACGACAGCGAACTTTCTGAACTAGCTAAAATGGAAATTCCTGAGCTTGAAGAAAAAATAATAATCATCGAAGAACGACTTACCGAGCTACTTACTCCTAAAGATCCTAACGATCATAAAAACGCCGTGATAGAAATTCGCGCTGGCGCTGGTGGTGATGAGGCCGGGCTGTTCGCTGCTGAACTTCTTAGAATGTACCTTCGCTACTGCGAAACTCACAGTCTTAAAACTGAAATTATGTCTGAAAATGCTAACGACAACGGTGGCTACAAAGAAGTGATATTTTTAGCCAAGGGCGAAGAAGCATACAAGCAATTAAAGTTTGAAGGCGGCGTACACCGCGTACAGCGCGTGCCCGCAACAGAAAGCCAAGGACGTATTCATACTTCTACCGTAACCGTTGCAGTTATGCCTGAAGCTGAAGAAACTGATATTGATATTAAAGAAGCTGATCTTAAGGTAGACACCTACCGTGCTTCAGGTCATGGCGGGCAAAGCGTAAATACTACAGATTCTGCCGTACGCATTACCCACCTTCCAACCGGTGTTGTTGTAACCAATCAAGACGAAAAATCTCAAATTAAAAACAAGCTAAAAGCCATGAGTGTGCTTCGTTCTCGCCTACTACAACGACAAATTGATGAAGATAACGCTAGTCTTTCTGCTCAAAGAAAGAGCTTAATAGGTTCAGGTGATAGAAGCGAAAAAATCCGAACCTACAACTTCCCACAAGATCGCATAACCGATCACCGAGTAAACTACTCTCGCTCAGGAATTCCAGGTGCTATGAACGGCGATATCGAAGATATTATTGCTAAGCTTCAATCATATGAATCACAGCTCGCTCGCGGAGACAGCTAGTGTCGACATTTTTAATAACTGGGTTTCCAGGAGTAGGAAAATCTACGCTTGCAAAAGAGCTGAGTAGGCGCGGACATAAAGCGTATGATCCTGAAAAAATACGAGGTATTATGCACGTCGAGGATCGCAGTACAGGAATTCATATCACCAAACCAATTCCACTGCCCCCAGGCTGGTACGACAACGTTGGCGCATTTAATTGGGATATCTCGAAGCTTGAAAAGTTATTCAAGACTGACGAAGATGTATATATATGCTCACTAGCACACAATCAACGACAACATGCCGAGCTCTTTAGTCAGATATTCGTCTTGACTCTCGATGACGTTGAACTAGAACAGCGACTTCGTTCTCGTGATGAACACTCCTTGGGTAAAACCAAAGACGAAATTCAAGATATCATGAAACTACATAGGGCATTTGAACAAACTCTCGTTCAAGATGGTGCGATTGAAGTTAATGCCGCAAATCCTCCGAGTATAATTGTGGACACAATATTGAGTTATAGGAGTAAAGAAAAATGATACCTCATATAGCAAGTACATCTAACCCTAAAATTAAATGGGTAAAAAGTTTACATAAAAATAGTACTCGGCGTGAAGAAAATGTGTTTATTGTTGAAGGCGCTAAAGAAATTGCCTATGCGCTTGAAGGCGGCTACATACCAAAAAGTATGTTCATTTGCCCAGAACTCTACGGTGATGAGTTACCTGAAGATACTACTGATTTATATACAATTTCTAAAGAATGCTTTGAAAAAATTTCTTACCGCAGTAGTTCAGATGGGTTACTTGCCGTATTCCATGCTAAAAAACGAAAACTTGAAGAACTCACTTTTGGCGAAAGTCCATTCTTTATAATTGTTGAATCTATTGAAAAGCCTGGCAACCTAGGTGCAATTATAAGAACTGCAGATGGAGCTGGTGCAGATGCAGTGATAGTATGCGATGAACGTACTGACGTATTCAACCCCAACGTAATCCGTTCTAGCGTAGGAACCGTGTTTTCTAAACAAGTTGTTACAGCTACTAACGAAGAGGTGTTTGACTTCCTCGAGAACCATGAAATTAGTGCGTATGCTGCCCTACTTTCTAAAAAGTCTGAAAGCTACAGCAAGATAGATTTTACTGATCCGACAGCGATAGTACTCGGCACAGAACATGAAGGTTTGAGTAAGTTCTGGCAAGAACGGGCAAAACCCATTGTTATTCCTATGCTAGGCACAAATGACTCACTTAACGTCAGTAATGCCGCGGCAGTGTTGGCATACGAAGTAGTTCGGCAACGATATGAAGATACAAACTTGGCTTAATCAATCTGTAGAAATACTAAAAAGTGTTGGCATTGAGTCGGCTCGGCTCGATTCCCTAGTGCTACTAGAAGATGTGCTTGGTAAAACTCGAGACTGGCTACTTGCGCATGGTGAGGAGACACTTAGTGAATCTGAGCTCATGAATTTGAACAATAAAATTGCACAACGTAAGTCTCGAACCCCACTTGCCTACATAATTGGTTCAAAAGAATTTTATGGCCGTAACTTTTTAGTTACTGAAGATGTATTGGTTCCACGGCCTGAAAGTGAAGATATGATTACGCTTTTACTCCGTCATTCCCGGCCAGATCGAGAATCCAGTCAAAAACAAAGCGCCTCTGGCATGCAAAATATACTGGATCCCCTGGTGAAGCAAGAGGATGACAAAACTTTGGTAATTTTAGATATTGGTACCGGCTCAGGTATACTCGCTGTTACCGCTCAACTTGAACTGCCTGAAATGGTAGTGGTCGCTACTGATATAAGTGAAGCTGCACTTGCAGTAGCAAAAAAGAATGCTACAGCACTGAACGCGCCAGTACAATTTTATATAGCAGACCTACTTAATATTCCACCTTCAATAAAACCCGATATCATTCTGGCAAATCTTCCATACGTACCAGATAGCCTTATAACCTCCGAAGAAATCACCAAAGAACCCTCAATTGCACTTTTTTCAGACACAAATGGTCTCAAACACTACGAATTGTTCTGGCAACAAGCTGCACTACTACCTGATAAACCTAAGGTAATAATTACCGAAAGCCTAGAATCCCAGCACACCACCCTAGCACAACAAGCACTAGGTGCAGGCTACAAACTCAAACAAACCCGAACACTTGCCCAACTCTTTGTCCTCAATACTTAATCTGAGCATCGCGAATCAACACTCACCCATTCAGCCAACCCCGAACAACGGAAATTACTTTTTCTTGAGTCAAGGAGCTACTTGCCTGAACAAGCAGTTGTATAAACGTGAAGGATGCTATTGC
>DLGX01000080.1:4039-7928 GCA_002482925.1 Candidatus Saccharibacteria bacterium UBA7683 | reverse complement strand
TTATTTTAACATTTATTAATAGTAAAGTCAATCAAAATTCTATGCTTAAGATCGTTCGTTCTAGTATACGCCAAGGTTCAGTCGAAGAAGATTTTAACGCTACATCACATTCAGCTACTCGGTTTAAAATACTGTTGAGCTTTGGCCTTGTTATACCTCGTGCTAAAGATCTAGTCTTTTTAACTACGAATGGGTTCAGCTTTGCACTTTTAGCTATTTCGGAATCAGGAATCTCTTTGCCACTATGAACGATTGCTAATATATTGGTTTGCCAAATTAACATACTGGCTGTTTGAAACGGGTCTTCGTGAGCTTTTTCTAAACCTTCTAATACACTGAGTGCTTGGTTAGTTTTTCCGCTCAGTGCGTACTCTAGTAGCTGAAATATAGTGTCTTCAGGGCGTTTTTCTACAAGCTCTTCAATAGTTTTTGGAGTGATTTTAGAATCATACGCCACGAGTTTTGCGACTTCGTTAGTTAAACGGGATTGATCTGTGCCAGCATACCGAACAAGTAGCCTCGCGGTGCCAGAATCAATTTCACCGCCTTGTTTTTTCACGCTTTCCTTCACCCAATTTGTAGCTGCAACTTCGTCGAGTTCGGCAAACTCTAGAAGCTCTGCCTGTTTCTTAAGCGTTTTGTAAAATACAGTACGCTTATCTAAGCCACCTTCAACAAGTACCACCTGAGTTTGGTCAGAAATAGAATCAAGTACTTTTAAAAACTGTTCGGCTACGAGCTTATTTTCTGAAAGTCCGCGAACTATTACTAACCTATCAAGCGCAAACAACGTAGCACCAGAAAGCAAAGAATTTAGCTGCTCTGGTTGAAGTTGCTCACCCGCAACTGTTTCTACACCTTCACTGCCGTGTTGCTTTATAAAAGCTTCTTTAATAGCTGCCAGCTTTTCGCGTATTGCCTGGGTATTACTACCACTGAGTACTGTAATCACTTGAGCAAGCCTTTTTTAAGATCAACAATTACCATAGAACCATCGGTGAAGTATTTATGTCCCCCGCCGTTTCTATGTTTATAACCAGGGAAGAAGCCTTCAATCTTTTCGATACTTCGGGCACGGTGTGCTTTTTTAATTGTTTTAACTACAAAATCTCGTTCGGCATCTACATCACCTGAAATACTATGGGTAATTTGAAAAGTAAATAGCGAAAACCCTACCGCGTCGTCATAGGTTGCCGCACCTACCCAGTCGACATTGTAGCCCCCTGGCAAAAACACATCTTTAGGAACGTGCCAAAAACGAATATGGTGACGTTTTGCAGGGTTACCATCTACCTCTTTTTGAAACGCAATGTCTTGCTTACGCCCAAATACGTACATATCGCTTACCGGTGCTTCCGCATAGCTACGACGACGGAGTGTTGCAAATATAGTACGTATTCCTGTACGAATAGTTATCGGATCAGCTTCTTGCCAGCCCGCTTTCTTCATAACCTTAACTAATGTCTTCTTATCTCCGCGAAGTGCAAAATTAACGGGGTCGGCTAGTAACCCATCCGCTGTTCTTGCCCGACCAATAAAGTAGTTGGGCACGTAGATACTAGTAAGTAAGCGATGAATTCGAGGCAAGATATAATACGCAATCGCCAGCCATAATACTGCAGCTGCCAAGATCCAAGTCCGCGCTAATCGTATGTTTTCAAAAAGCCATACTGTACTTAGCGAAACGGCGCACACTACAAACAAAAAAATTAGCACGCGCTTAAGCGGAACTGCTAAACGCCATGGCTGGCGTACATACTGCATCACTCTAATAACTAATTTGTTTGTCACAATAGTATCCTTTATAAACTATTATAACCCAGACTCTTATTAGTAATACTATCTATAAGAATTTACGATTTCGTCAACATCTGCACGGTCGGAAAACTCAATGAGTCGCTTCACATACGAAGCTTTCACGACAATGCTCGCTTTTGCTAAGTCAGTAATTTCATCTTCCGAAAGGCTTTCAACAAACTCGTCACCATCTATATAGGCGTTTGCGCTTTTAGTCGTTTTTAAATACTGCTCAATTCTTTTGGGCGGAAAGGCTTTCATAATAGCAAGTGGCGTGAATTGACCATCTCGTAGTACAAGATCGAGGTTTCGACGCGCTGTATCGGAAATATTTTCAGCAACCACTAAATCTTGCGAAGTAAGCTCCCCAGCCATGGCATCCCCGTAACCATTCGATACATATCGTGGCATTTTAGATATATCTGTGTAACCAGACTTCTCGGAAACCACTTCACGAAGGTCATTGGCAATTTTACGGTCAACATTATGAACTGCCGGATTAGGGTTAATCACTTCTCTTCCTTTTTGATTTTCGAGCAGGTTCGAATAGTAGCGCTTGGCTTCATCGGAACCATCGTAGCCACGCGACAAAAGGGCGGTGACGATACGAGCAGTACGGCCATTACCGTCTGGGTACGGATGGATTGCGTTAATTGCAAAACCAAGAGTTAAACCCGCTAATTCTGGATCCTCTAGTGATTTTGCTTTGTTGAACGCCATTTCCATTAGCATTTCACGTTGTTTCTGGTGCGGTGGTTGGTATTCAATCTCATTTCCGAGCAGTGAAGATTCAGACTCAACCACTGAACCCTCACGAAAACCTCGCTCGGTTCGTGGAATATCGCGTTCCATACCATTTACAAAACTCAGCCATCGCTTAAAGTCATTAAAATCTAGACTATCTAGAAATGCCTTAGAACGTTCTGGTGTTTTAAAAATATCTTCGGCACGAAAGCGTTCCATTAGCATAACAGTTCTGGCGAGTGGTTCTTCTACTTGCTTATGTTCTATAAGTTCAGATAATGCTGGGGCGTAGTTCCCTGAGTAGTTGATAAATTCATTAAGCCAATCTTGGCGAACGTCGGCGTATTCATTATGGAATTCAGCTTTTCTACTATCTGGCCAGTTTTTCAACGCAACAGTAGCAGGCGGTGTAGTCGGCCAGGTGTTATTCTGAAGCATCACCCTTCTGGCAGCAATGTATTTTAATTGCTGAGTAAAGCCTCCATCAACAAAAATACCATCCTCGTCTGACTGATTTTCATCAGCTGCGAATTCGTTAACAAATTCGTACTCAATACCTTCGCGTTCTAGCAACACACCGATAGTACCGCTATTAACAGCAGTTGCTGCGTGCACTATTTCATCTGAGCGCTCTAAAATATCTGATTGTTGCTCAGGCAATGCGCCGTCTTTTATAAGGTAGTATGCCGCTCTGGCAAGGCGACCATTTCCATCATCAAAAAGGTGTGAGCCAATAATTGCAAAGTACATTTCTACTGCGGATTTCTGTAGTCCTTCAGGAGTAGGCTCAAGCTCATCTTGAAATCTTTTATAAAATTCTTTGAATAATTCATGTGAGTTTTCTGGCGGTTCAATATCGGTACCGAGTAGTAAGCTTTTAACCTGGGCATTTGCTGACTCACCTTGCCACCGTTGAAATCTATCTTTTCCTTGAAGTAGTCCATTGGCAACTGATAATCCATCGAGAAATGTATCTGCATCTGTATTAGTAATCGCGTTAACTCGAGCATCTGGGTCTTCTATTTGAATACCAACAAGCTCACTAAATCGTTCAAAACGATTAATATTTTCTGGATGATTATCTAAGGGTAATTCTGACATTGTTTGTTTTTTAGTTTACAAACAAATTTTAGCAAGTATTTGCTATTTTGTCAATAAGCTACAGCTGTTGGCATTTTGAACAAATGTGTGTGCCCCGGCCTGCTACTTTGATTTTTTCAATTAACGTGCCTGGGTGGCGTTGGCACGGAGTGCCCTCTTTTCTGAACACTCTGGCAAAGTCTATGTAGCTACCCCGCTTGCCTTCAGCGTTTACATAGTTCTTATCGGTTGAACCGCCTTTTTCTAT
>DLGX01000080.1:0-4015 GCA_002482925.1 Candidatus Saccharibacteria bacterium UBA7683 | reverse complement strand
ACATCTTTTACTCTGGTGGCAGGGTGAATTTTAGCACCCCACAAACCTTCATCTGCGTAGATGTTCCCTATTCCTGCTAGAACAGTCTGATCTAAAATCGCAGCTTTAATTGTGGTGTTCTTTCTTCTTTGTAAGCGCTGAATAAAAATTTTATCAGTGAACGAATCTTCAAGTGGCTCTGGCCCCACCTTCTTCATAAAGTCTATGTTTGGTACTTCAATGGTTGGTATAAGCCGAACCCAGCCAAACTTACGTTGGTCATTGAAAAACAGTTTTGCGTTATTATCGAGTTCAAATATTACGCGCGAAGATCTATCAGGCAATTCCCCTACCAATGAATCGCTCGGGTGACCCGCACCAAAAACAGCTTCACCTCTATACACCAATTGGCCGGTCATTTTAAGGTGAATAACTAATGTGTACTGAGTAGAAAGATCAACCAAGAGTACCTTAGCACGTCGACGGATATCAATAACTTTTGCACCAATTAAAAATTGCTCAGCATCATTCGGGGCGTTTGGAAAACTCTTAGGATTATCGTGAGTAACTCTTTTAATTACATGGCCAACAAGCAGGGTGCTCAGACCACGCTTAACAGTCTCTACTTCTGGAAGTTCTGGCATACATTTAAGTATACTCTAGGAAGCAATTTTTGGACTACTGAGCGGATCAACTACCGCACCTGCAGCAGTAAGCCCATAATGGAGCCCAGGGTCATTGGTGCTTGCAGGCCGACCTTCGTGGAAATCTATCACCCCTGTAATTTGCTTCTCTCGAGTTGCAATCTCATCAAGACGGGTTTGAATCTCTGCGTCAGACAAAGCCGCTGTCGCTATTGCTATGTCTGAGACATATGCTAACTGTTCTCCTAAACTTGGTCTTGCTACTTCTCCTGTAGCACTTCCTGCTTCCATCAAGGCCATAGTTACTTCCTTTTTATTTTAATGTTTTATTTAATAAATCCTACCTTTCGGTATAACGCTTATTCTTAATTGAAGCAACAGTTTGTTGTAAAAAACAAATCAAAGAGTTAAAATTTTACAAAATTTACTACAGTAAATTGGAATACTAATTGATAAATATCACATGATGATTTTGTTGCCCTTTTCGTGCGCCATAACTAGCTAGCTGTCACTCCCAGCTCTTCAAGTTTTGCAATAACATCACCAGCTGTTGTGTAGGTTATCCCGTTCATGCCTACGGCTAATGCACCTTCAGTATTCGGAGGTCTGTCATCAATAAAAACACATTCGTTTGGTTCAATTTCCAGTTGCTCTAAGTGGTAGAGGTAAATCTCAGGTTCAGGTTTGATAGCACGCACATGATACGAAAGCGTTACTTCATCAAACAAATCCACCAGCTCTTTTGGCAAAAAGGTAGTAAGTTCTGAACCAACATTAGAAATTACCCCTAAGGTGTATCCCGCAATTTTAAGTTTTCTAATATATTCAAAGAGTTGTTCGTTAGGGTGGTGCGTTGTTGTAATGGTTTTATGTGCCTCTGCTGGATCCGCGCCAGTAAGCCTGTGAACTTCGTTCAAAAAATCCTCGTAGCCGAGTATCCCTCTGTCTACTTGATGATTAAGATCGCTTAGTTCCTCAGTATTTTCTGAAGTTCGATACTTGCTACAAAAGGCCAGCCAGCCATCTTCTGTAAGTACGCCGAAACAATCAAAAATTACTGCTTTAATCATATTAACAGTGTAACATTGCGCTGTTCACACAAACTATAACAAAAGAAAATTATAACCAATACTCAGACACTATATTGACATTTATAAAAGCTTATGCTAATATAAAAGTATCGGTACAAAAAATAAAAAAGGAATAAAATGTTAGTACGCCCAGAATTTTTAGAAACAGTAAGCCGAACCCTAAAAGTTACTCAAGTTCTAGCTCTAGCATTTGCGCTAGCTCAGCTTACCGTTGTACTTGCAGTTGCATAACATAGCTCACCTATTTCAGTATCAGCACCGCTCTGGTACTGTTTTAGTATGAAGCCACTATTATTCGGAATCTTGAATTACACGCCAGATAGTTTTTTTGATGGTGGTAAAAACTTTGCAGTTGAATCTGCAATAGTCGCTACACAAAAATTACTAGATGACGGCGCAAGCTATATTGATGTGGGTGCTGAAGCTACAAATCCGTTTGTTAGTCCTATTACAGCCTCGCAAGAAATTGAACGGCTGTCACCTATTCTTCCCACGTTGTTCGAAAAGTTTCCTGGCAAGATTTCACTTGATACCTATCATAGCCAAACCCTAGAATGGGCGCTGCAGTTTGGCAAGCCAATTCTAAATGATGTTTCTGGTCTCGCCGATCCTGAAATGGTTAGTTTAGCAGTAGAACATACACTTATGTGCATTGTTGGGCACCTCCCTCCTGAAGCAGAAGGTGTTCCTGTAAATTCTCATAACTTTAAAATGGATGATTTTAATCAAGTAGTAAGTCAGTCATTACAGCGCGTCCAGGAACTTCAAAAAGCAGGAATTGCAAAACAACACATTATTCTTGACCCTAATATCGGGTTTGGGAAAAGCATGCAACTCAACTGGCAACTACTAAAAGAGTTTGCTGCAGCTGTAAGTTACCCGGTGATGGTTGGTGCTTCTCACAAACGCTTCTTGGGATATGATGAGCTTGGCAATGACAAGCCATCAGGCCAAGAACTTCGTCACACCCAAGCACAAAACTTATTAGCCGCAAAGTATGCAGTAATTTCTGGCGCCCAGTTCTTACGCGTACATGAACCACAGTGGTACAAGAACCTAGCTTAAGGCTTCACTAATTGCACGCTGACAGCTTTCACTAGCAATTTCTGCTGCCTGTTCTTTAGTTACCCATTGCCATGCTTGGTGCTCTTCAGAAATTTGTGGATCGCCATCAAAATCGGCTTCAACTTTGAAAAATATTAGTGTTAGACTAATGTTATCTTCAATATCTTTATGTAACCTATAGGCATCGAGTACCCTGCCGACTTTAACATTTTGTATATTTGGCACTTCTTCTTGAAGTTCTCGAACTAGTGTTTGATCGAGTGATTCATCAGCGTCCACTCTTCCGCCAGGAACCTCCCAAAAGCCACCTTCACCATTTTTTTGTAGTATTAGTACCTTATTATTGCTAACAATTACACCCTTTACCCCAACAAAGAAAGTTTTCATCATGCCACTAGTATACCAGTAGGAAGATTTGAAGATATAAAATTATCTGCCCAGCGAACTGTAGTCTCCAGGTTCCCATTTTTGGAGGATACCTGATAAAGAAAAAGAATGAACCTACAACTGCTGAGAGTGTTAGGTTAATCAAAAAGACTGGTCTGTTCGGCGCGAAAAATATAGTACACAGTAGTACCAAGAGTGCCATTGAAGACGCCATGATTGTGGCAAAAACAGTATGTATTTTGTCGGTTTTACCACTGGCGGGCAACAGTGCCTGCAACCACTCACTCAGCACCGCAACTGCTGTCACACCGAGAACAATATAAGTCTGAGGGTAACCGCTAAACAGCTCGTTTACGAAAAGCCAGAGCAACATACCAGAAATGAGGTGCCCGCCAATATAGGTTAGCTGTGTGGTTTTGTTTTTTACACTATGGTAGCTAATTGATGCAGGGTTTTTACCTCTATGGCTAAATACTAGCCATCCATGCAGTGTATTTGTAAGTAAAAATGAAGCGAGTAAATAGAGCACGGCGATCTTGTTCTTTACTTTTTAACTTCCTCGAAGCGTTCGGGGTCACTTTGATAGTATTTTGCCCAGGTGCTGTCATCTTCCATTGAAACAGTTTCAACAAAAATTCTTTTGGTGAAGTCGTTCTTAAGTCTTTTGCCTCCAGCAATAATTTCAGCATGTGGGTTATCGAGTTGTTTAGCAGCAAGCGCTACGCTGAGGATATCGTTAAGTTCATCTTTTTCACCGCTTAGAAGATATTCGTTTGCTTCTTCAACGATTTTTTCTTTAATACGAAGTGCAAACTCTTCATCATCAAGAATTCGGTATTTCACTTTTTG
>DLGX01000059.1:324-23337 GCA_002482925.1 Candidatus Saccharibacteria bacterium UBA7683 | reverse complement strand
CACCGGAACAGCTCCGGCTTATCCAGGTTAAGGATTCACCCGAACTTGATGCGTTTGTTGACGAAATTGCAACACTTGCAAAAGAAAACGGCATCCGTGTGCAGATAGATCGCTCAAACGAGTCCGTAGGTAAGAAAATTCGTAATTCTGAACTTATGAAAGTTCCTTATACAGTAGTAGTTGGCGAAAAAGAACTCGAAACTAAAGAACTTTCACCACGAGTTAGAAGCGATCTTGCGGTAGATAATCGCGAAGAAAAAGCTTATCCGCTTGAAAACTTTATTGCAAGCATTGCTCATGAAGCAAAAGGTAGGGTACAGAAGTCCTCGTTATGAACAAGCCGGTAATTGCTATTGATATTGACGACGTATTAGCACTGAGTGCCCAAGGGTTCGTAGATTTTAGCAACGAAACTTGGGGCACACGCTTGAAAGTAACTGATTATGATGAAGATTGGGCGCGTATGTGGACACTTGACCACGAACAAACTAGAAAGCGAGCGCATACTATATACAAATCTGATGTGGTGGGCAAATTTAAGCATATTGAAGGAGCAGATGCTGTACTGAGAACACTCAAAGTGAACTTCAAGCTAGTGATTACAACATCACGGGTATCAAACGTCCACTCGCTCACACTTAAGTGGATAGATACGTACTATAAAGACTTGTTTGACGACATTCATTTAGCGGGGTTTTATGAAGGTGTCAAAGAAGGCGCGCATACTCTCACAAAAGGCGACTTGTATAAGCAAGTTGGAGCTAGGTATGTTATTGATGATCATCCCAAGCATTGTCTGGCCGCAGCAGAAAACGGCATTGAAACATTAATGTTCGGCAATTACCCTTGGAATAATTTAGAAACATATCCTGACCTGGTTCACAAAGTGCATACATGGCAAGAAGTGCAGGAGTTTTTTGATGGAAGAAGTTGACAGAGGCTTTAAAGATCGAGTGTATGTACTGGTAGCGCAAATACCAAAGGGCAGGGTAATGACCTATGGACAGCTTGCTGCACTAGCGGGAAGCGCACGAGCATCTCGTATAGTAGGTGGAATAGCACATTTTGGTGATCCTGATTTACCTTGGCAACGTGTGGTTAATAAAAAAGGCGGGCTTGCTGTAGGCTATCCAGGAGGAAGACGTGCTCACAAACAGCATTTGGAATCTGAAGGGGTTGAAGTATTAGGGCAAGATGACGATTATTACGTAAGAGTAGGTGAATTATTATGGAATCCAAACCAAGCACGGCTCCTTTAATAGTTATTGTTGGCGAAACCGCGAGCGGTAAAACAGCAGCGGGTATAAAATTAGCTCAAACTATAGGGGGTGAAATTGTTTGTGCAGACTCTAGAACTATCTATAAACAGATGGACATTGGTACGGCAAAGCCTACTGAGACAGAGCAGAAAGCTGTACCACATCACCTCATTAATATTTTAAACCCCGATCAAAAATTTAGTGCAGCACAGTTTCAGCGTAGAGCCCAAAAATGTATTCAAGAAATACATGAACGAGGCCACTTTCCAATAGTAATTGGAGGAACAGGGCTCTATATAGACGCACTGTTGTATAATTTTCAATTTTCTAAGAAGCCAGACGAGCAATTGAGAGCGCAACTTGAACAGATGAGTGATGAAGAATTAACAACACTATTGCATACAAAAAATATCCATACGGGTAATTTGAATACAAAAAATCGCCGTCATGTAATTCGAGCAATTGAACGAGACGGAGAGACTCCTATCAATAGATCCTTACGAGAAAATACAATTGTTTTAGGCTTAACGCTTGAAAGAGAGGTTCTTAAACAACGAATTACCGCCAGAGCTGAACAAATGTTTAATGATGGATTTCTTGCAGAAATAAAAAATATAGCGGATAAATACGGATGGGAAAATGAATCGATGTCCGGGGCAGGTTATAGGGTAGCGCGAGACTATATTGAAGGCAATGCTAGTAAAGAAGGTGTAAAAGGAGCATTTATTAAACGGGACGTTTCGTTGGCAAAACGCCAGCGTACCTGGTTCAGGCGTAATAAATCTATACTGTGGTTTACCGATCCGGAAGCGCTTATTGAAAAAGCAGTCGAATTTACACAGCGTTTGGACTACAATTAAAGTCAGATGTATAAAAGACTACTTGTTTTTACATGTAAATTTCTCATTAAGCTACTCAGGCTGCTTGGCAAGAACGGCTCAGCCCTCCCGGGGCTTATTATTGAACGGCTTATGCCCGATTTTCTTGATATAAGTCTACGTGTGGTACAGAAAAAGATCATACTTGTTACAGGTACGAACGGAAAGACCACAACTACCAAAATGCTAGTATCAGCTTTGCGCGGCACTGGTGCTCGTGTGGTTACTAATAGTACCGGTAGTAATATGACCCGCGGACTTATTGCTGCACTTATAGAAGACATGACTTTTTTTGGAAACTTAAAGCCCACAGATTATTTTGTGTTTGAAATGGATGAAGCCTATGCGCCAATTTTTACAACCAAAATCTCGCCGAAACTAGTAATCGCGCTCAATGTACTCCGTGATCAACTAGATAGATATGGAGAAATCGACAAAACTGCAAAACTGATTCAACAGGCTGCTTCAAAAGCTGACATGTTTGTCTACAACCAGCTTGACCCTCTGTTAAGACAGTCAGCTGCTGAGCTTTCAAAAGACGGCATTTCGGTGCATTCTTTCGGTGTCAGTGCTAATTTAAGTTCTCATGTTGCGAATGAGCAAAGTTTGCATGGCGAAAAAGTAGTAGCTCATAAATCTGAATCAGAAGTAACTTTGCTTGAAGCTATTGAAGTTGGTGACATGCAGCAATTATCCCTTGAGCTTGCGGGTAAGCCCGAAAAGTACGAATTCGTCGTGCCCGTTAAGGGCTTTCATAATGCACTTAACGCCACTGCTGTTGCTGCCGGACTTTCTCTTCTACAAAGCGCAGAACTTGCTAATGGTCTTAAGGCACTCGCCCGCATGCCTACACCGTTTGGAAGGGGTGAGAAGCTGCACTTTAAGGATAAAGATATAACAGTAGCACTGGTGAAGAATCCAAGCGGTTTTATGAGCAACCTTGAAACTTTCGTCAAGCAAGGTAACCCAGAGGTCGTATTATTTGTGGTAAACGACAGGCTTGCAGACGGAAGAGATGTTTCTTGGTTATGGGACGTCGACTTTAAGACTATGGTTGATTCCTCGACAACGCTACTTACTAGTGGAGTTAGAGGATACGACATGGCGCTTCGTTTGAAGCAGGATGGTTTTGATGTTAATTCAACAACGAATGTTGTGGAGGCAATACAAAATTTAATGAAGAGCGACTATTCTAATATAGTAATTATTCCAACTTACACTGCGTTATTTGAAGTACGTACTGCTTTGGCGAAGTACGGAAAGGTGCCCAGGATATGGTAAAACAAAAGATAATAGTCGGTCATCTATACCCCAAACAAATGAATGTATATGGAGATATGGGCAATGTAATAACACTTCGTTATAGATTAGAACAACGGGGATACGAAGTAGTGTATGAAGCGCTTGATACCTTGGCTGAAATGAAACACAAGAAAATCGATATCTTAGTAGGTGGTGGTGGTCAAGATTCTAATCAGGGGCTTATTCAAGATGATCTTCAGAAGCATGCTGGTGAACTTAGAGCGCGGTGTGAAGATGGCTTGGTGACGCTTATGATCTGTGGAATGTACCAACTGTTTGGCCATAGGTTTATTCTGGCTGACGCTACCGAGATAGCTGGGGCAGGTATATTAGATCTAGAAACTAAAGCCAGTGAAAACAGATTGATCGGCAATGTAGTTACCCAGAGCAAATTTGGTAAGCTCGTAGGGTTTGAAAACCATTCTGGCCGAACATATTTGGGTTCTGGGCTAGAACCGCTAGGCAAGGTTATAAAAGGAGCTGGCAATAACGGAGAAGATCAGTTTGAAGGAGCAGTTTACAAAAATACATTCGGTACCTATATGCACGGCCCAATTCTTGCTAAAAACCCACAATTTGCCGACGAATTACTTGTGCGGGCGCTTACCAAAAAGGGAATCAACGAACAATTGATTCCACTCGATGATTTTATTGAACACCAGGCAGCTCGTTTTGCAATGAAACGACCACGATAATAAAGCGCGTACAAATGTCTGAACAATCTAGTAGTGCAAAAGAAGATCTGTTACAATACCTATCAGCATGATTGAGCAGTTATTTGGTTCGAAAACGAGGGTAAAGCTATTACAGCTTTTCTTGGCTAATCCAGGAAGATCTTTTTATGTTCGTGAACTTACTCGAAAGATCGACGAACAGATTAACTCAGTTCGACGTGAGCTCGCCAATCTTATGGGTATAGATATTATAAGGTCAGATAGTGTGAACAATAAGTTGTACTACGAAGTGAATCAGGGTTATAAGCACTTTAAAGCACTGCAATCTATATTTTCTGTTGAAGTACCGCAACAAGATGTCTCGCCAGCTTCACAAGGCGATCTACTTAAGCGTCTTCAAGCTGTAGGTGCCTTCGACGTTATTATTGCAACAGGAAGTCTGGTGGGGCAACAAGGAACCGATATAGATCTTGTATTAGTTGGGTCTAGTAACAAGCAAAAACTCGAAAAACTTATGAAAACTGTAGAACTTGAAGAAGGGAACCCAGTCAGATATACGGTTATACCAGAGAGTGAATTTAAATATCGCCTTGATATTAAAGACAGGTTTATCATTACGGTACTAACAGGAAAACACAGTGTTTTATCTGATACCAGTGGTTTAGTTAAGAAATTTCAAGAAAGTAAGTAGGAGAAACAATGGAAGTACAGTATTACGGAGCAAACAGCCTTAAGTTCAGTACCAAAAAGTCAGTTATTGCTGTAGATCCTGAGAGCAACATAACAACACTAAAGAGCGATCTTAAAAAAGTTAATACTGTACTGGTTACCCAAGACGGCCTGGGCCCAAAACAACTAGACGGCGTATTTATTGTTGATAGCCCAGGCGAATATGAATTCGAAGACTATTCAGTTAAAGGTATACCCGCAGGTGGTCATACTAATGCTTCTGGCGACAAGAGCGCAACTATGTACTGGATTAGTTCGAATGACGTACGAATTCTTGTGGTGGGTCATATTGATTCAAAACTCACCGAAGAACAGCTTGAAGCAATTGGAATGGTAGACGTTATTATTATTCCCGTAGGCGGTAGCGGCTATACGCTTGATGCGGTAGGTGCCGCAAGTGTTGTACGCGCAGTAGAACCAAAACTTGTAATTCCTGTACATGCAGGAGACGATGGTTTGAAGTATGACGTACCACAACAAGAAATTGAATTGTTTGTGAAAGAACTGGGTGCCCCAGTAGCTGAAGACAAACCAGAAAAGTTTAAGTTTAAGGTGTTACCAGAACTGCTTACAGTACAGCTCTTACAAAAACAGTAGTTGCATTAAAATATTAAAAAACCTCTCATTTTAGAGAGGTTTTTTAATAGCAAAAGAATTTATTTAAAGAATGCCTTTTTTCTTTAAGGTTCGAATTGCTTGTGTGCTAAGTTTCATAGTTACTTTTTTACCATCCATTTCAAAAGTTTTCTTTTGTAGGTTTGGTTTCCAAACTTTTTTGGTGTGACGCATTGAGAAGCTGACATTGCTGCCAAACTGCTTGCCTTTACCGGTTAATTCGCATTTCTGTGACATAAAAACTACCTTTAAAATTGATTAACGTTTCAACGATCAATACTACTGTTTTTTACGTCAAGAGTCAAGGGGTGAAAGCTTTGAAATGGTTGTTATAATAGAAAGTACCTTCGGATGTATGCAGCTGATTTCCTGAATACTTCTTGAACGGGAGCCTAACATGGTTGCTATCCGTGGATAACAACTGCAGGCACCCACCTGGTATTAACCGGGTCAAATCAGTTGCAGCACCGAGGGTATTAAGAATATTTGTTATCTAATCCCAGGGTGTAGCTTAGTGGCTAAAGCGCTGGGCTGGGGGTCCAGAGACCGGAGGTTCAAATCCTCTCACCCTGACCATAAATGTAGTATCATGAAGTTAATGAAAAACTTCGCAAAACAAACACTTTTTGTAAACGCACTGATCCATAACGCTTCTCAGCAGGTGTTGGTTGTACGGCGTTCAGCCAGCGACCACTTCTTACCTGGATATTTAGAACTTCCTGGTGGTAGGGTTGACCTCGGTGAAACACTTGAACATGCTTTGAAAAGAAAGCTTTCTCAAGAAGTTAATATTGGTAGCGAACTACCGATGTACTACGGAAGTCTGGCTAAAAGTAATAGTCATGGCCCTTATGTACGAACAGTTTTTGAAGTTTCGTATAATCAGCAATCTCCCATTCAACTTAGCGGTGCTCACAACGAATACATCTGGATAGATTATAGCCAAATACCTTCTGAGAAAATTACAACAGATGCAAAAAGCATACTCGAACAATACCTTGGACAGCACAAAACGTATTCTTTTGAAGAAAAAAACACAACGTTGTCAATTTTTACTGATGGCGGTTCCAGGGGTAATCCAGGTCCATCGGCCTCTGCATACATTATTTACAACAAGTATAATGAAATTTTAGAATCCGGTGGATCTTACATTGGAATAACGAGCAATAACCAAGCTGAATACACAGGAGTGCTCTTGGGTCTTCAGGCTGCTCGCCAATTTGCCGGGAATAACGATACTATCTTATTCAACATAGATAGCCTGTTGGTGGTAAATCAAATGAATGGCCTCTATAAAATTAAAAACAGAGAATTATGGCCATTGAATCAACAGATTCGCGAGCTTATGCAGCACTTTAAGCAGGTTCGTTTTAATCACGTTCCACGAGAGAATAATACGGTTGCCGATGACAAGGTGAATGAAATTCTTAATGCTCATTCTGCGCACTTCTAGAACTTTGCTATACTAGTACAGCCAGATCATTAGGTGATCGCTTGAATTTATTCAAGAGGAAAGTCCGGGCAGCACAGGACAAGACAGTTGCTAATGGCAACCGGGGGCGACCCTAGGGAAAGTGCCACAGAAACAAAACCGCCTAGAAGTAGGTAAGGGTGAAATGAGTGGGGTAAGAGCCCACAGTCGGCCGTGGTGACACGGAAGAGAGGTAAACCCTGTCTGCTGCAAGGAACTGTAATTGCATATAAGGCTGTCCGCCGCAGTTATAGTATAAGAACCGCTCGATCCTGGTGGTAACATCAGGGCTAGATAGATGATCATCCTCGACAGAACCCGGCTTATAGATGATTTGGCATTAAAAAATCTCCTTACTTGAGGAGATTTTTTAATGGGAAACAGTAGAATTATTTAAGTTTTACTAATGCTTCAATAGCTGCAGGGTGATTAACTGCAAGTTCGCTTAAGATTTTACGGTCAAGTTCTACATTGTTCTTTTTAAGGCTAGCAGTAAATGCGCTGTAGGTTACGCCATGTTCGCGCACCGCTGCGTTGATACGAGTAATCCAAAGACCTCGTAGATCACGCTTTTTGTTGCGTCGATCGCGGTATGCGTACTGTAACGCCCTAATTACACCTTGACGACCAAGTTTAATAGAACTACGGCGTGCGTGTTGCATGCCTTTTGTTTGCTTCATTACCTTCTTATGTTTTTGGTGGCTTGTAACACCTCGTTTAACTCGCATGATTTCTCCTTAGATCTTCTTGTTAAGCACCAAGTGCTCGTTTTACGCTTTTGGTATCACCCGCGCTTACGCTCTGACCACTAGCGTTGTTACGTTTTCGGCTTGCTGATTTCTTAGCAAGTAGGTGGTTCTTAAAGGCGCGTTCACGAATAAGTTTTCCAGTTCCTGAAGTACGTACACGTTTTGCAGTCCCTTTATGGGTTTTAAGTTTTGGCATTGGTAGCTCTCCTATAAGTAATAGTTAAATTTCTCCCGTTGAGTTGAGCTGGTTGATCCACTGCCGCAACGTCTTCGAGTTTTTGAGTGATTCGCTCAAATAAAGTGAATCCAAGCTCTTTATGAGCATTTTCTCTACCCCTATAGAGTAACATAACTTTAACCTTATGGCCAGCTTCTAAGAACTTACGCGCCCTGTTAATTTTAATCTCAAGGTCGTTGTCGCCAATTCTCATACCAAGTCGAATCTGTTTTAAATCTACAGTTTTGGCCATCTTCTTCTGTTTTTGAAGTTGTTTGGTCTTTTGGTAGTTATATTTTCCCCAGTCAACAATGCGTGCAACAGGGGGGTTGGCGTTAGGGGAGACTTCTACAAGATCTAGACCAGCAAGTTCTGCACGCTGCAATGCTTCGCTTCGTGTCATAACGCCGGCTTGGTCGCCGTTTTCGTCGATAATTCTTAGTTCGTTAGCTCTAATTGCGTGATTGAGGCGAACTTGTGGCTGTTTAGCGATGGCTATGACTCCGTTACTTAATTTATTACTATCAATTTAGCTTTAGTGTAGCACAAGCATTCACAGGGGTCAACGGGGGCGATAACTCAACGCTTCACTCATATGGCTTTTCAAAATAGCTTTGCTTCCATCTAGATCTGCTATTGTTCTTGCTACTCTGATTACTTTCATATAACTTCGAGCTGACAGTGCAAGTTTTTGGGCGGCAGTTTCTAAGAACGTTCGAGCCTCAGGAGTGAGCCCGCCTTTGTTTGTAATTTCTCGGTTGCTCATATGGGCATTCGCCTTTGTTTTCACTCCAAAACGTATATGCTGAGCGGTTCGCGCACGGCTAATTTTAGAAGCTATGACTTCGCTTTCAGATTCATGAATGGTCTTTTGGTCAGGCAGTAGATGTTTATGTTCTACTTTTTGAACGGGCACCACAAGATCAATTCTATCCAGCAGTGGCCCGGAAATTTTTTTATTGTATTGGTTAATTTGGTTCGGCGTACAGGTACATACATGGTCGGGGTCCATGTAGTACCCGCACGGGCAAGGGTTCTGGGTTGCTACTAGCATAAAGTCTGCAGGAAACGTTATGGTATCTTCTGCACGGGCTACAGTTACAAACCGATCTTCCAGTGGTTGGCGAAGTGCTTCAAGGCAAGAACGAGTATATTCAGGAAATTCATCTAGAAAAAGAATGCCTTTATTTGCAAGACTGATTTCTCCTGGTTTTGGGTTACGTCCTCCGCCAATTAGTGCGACACTGCTTGCGGTATGATGAGGAGCTCTAAATGGTCTTTCAAGATGAACTTCATCTGTTAGTTCACCAGCTAGGCTGTGTAGCTTTGTTATTGCAATGACCTCTTCTATTGTTGGCGCTGGCAAAATTGAAAGGAGTGCTCGCGCCATCATGGTTTTACCTGCCCCTGGAGGACCACTTAAAAGAATATTGTGGTGCCCAGCTACTGCAATCTCTAGGGCACGTTTTGCATGTATTTGGCCGTATATATCTGAAAAATCTACTGATTTTCTAGATTTTTTAGTAATTACCTCTGTTTTTGGTTGTATCGACAGTTTCTTTAGATCGTTCAAGTGTGCACATAGTTGTTTAAGTGATACCACCGGCACGACTTCTATCCCTTCTATAAGCGCTGCTTGCGTAGCGCTCGCATGGGGAACGAACATTCTTTTGAATCCACTGCGTTTTGCAGCTTCAGTGTGTGTAATGATTCCTTTCACCGGCCTAAGTAATCCATCGAGTGAAAGCTCACCTACAAATAACGAATCTTTTAATAAGTCAGTTTTGATTTGTTTGCTAGCTGCAAGTACCGCAATTGCCATTGGAAGATCGTAGCATGTGCCGTCTTTCGGTAGGTCGGCAGGTGCTAGGTTTAGAGTAATTCTTTTTCGGGGAACTACGAGCTCAGAATTCTTTATACTGCTACGCATTCGTTCCTTTGCTTCGTCGATCGCCTTGTTGGCAAGGCCTACTATTACCATGCCTGGTAAACCATTTGTTGTATCGCACTCAATTTCAATTACACGACCCTCGAACCCAACATTCGCAGCTGAATACACTTTTGCTGTTACCATAGTTTGCCCCTTTACTACGACTATAATAACAGATTGATAAAAGAAAACAACGGCCTGCGAGGAGCCGTTGTTTCAAGGGTTTATCTTTTTGTTTTGAGCACTTTTTTTATTCAAGTGCCACTATCATAATAGGCGCTCTAAAAGCTTATGTCAACACATAAAATACATGAAATTAATAAAGTTATCCACAATCTTTTTAAAGTAAACCGCATACAATCTTTATCGATGATAATTTGCTGAGATCTACACACGTTTCCATAGTGTATTCGTAGGAATAGGCAGGGCTGACCCAAATAATATCCTATCGATTCTAGTAGAGTTTTCAGCCATCACTTTTTGCTCGTTAGGACATAGGTACTTAATGATTTTATTGAACGAAAGCGCAAAGCTTTCCAAGCACAATACAGGGGTTCATGCTTTTAAGTAAAAATGGTTCAGCCTATAGCTTAAAAGACACTGCATGTTTTGCTTGCTCGCAGTTATTGAACAAACACAATTTTTAACTCCATTTGTATTTGTGCGAAGAGCGCGGGGAAGTTCGTTTATAAGTTCTTTGGGTTTTGAGGTTAAACCAAATTGTAATTGTATAGTGTATGGTTATTTATCTAACCAAGAACTACAAAAAGCCAACCATTAGAATCTATAAAGCCTGAACCCGTCCATCTTAATCCACTAGGTAGTTTATTCGTTGGCCAGAGCAGTTATGACTATGCAAACTACTAAAAATATGGCATTAATTTGCAAATTTTAAGATGAAAGTTGAATAAATATGTGAATATAACAACAGTAAACTTGATATAATAACAGATAATCGTTATATTTATTACAACAAAATAACACTTGTGCTTATAAATATATATTGCTATGCTTAATTTAGCTCGAAAGAGCAGCACCTTCCACAAATTTAGCTGTCTAGCACAGCGTTAACGCTCTCTTTATTGAGAGCGGTCAGTCACTGCTAGAGTATACAAGCGCTACAAAAGTAATTAAGTTGGCGGTTTTGTTACTCTAGCTTTTTTGTTTTCTTTTTTTCTGCTTCAATAGAGCTATGAACGAAGATATTGAAAACGACTCTATTACCGACAGTAAGCCTAATTCGAGCGTCAAGCTACTGCTTGTCGGTGTGTTGGCAACGGTACTGTCATTATCTATAATTGTTTTCACTAAAGATCCCGGTCAAGGCGGTCCGTTAATTGTTCTAACGTTTTTGTTGCTAACATTTTTGTTCGCGCTTCTAGGCTCAATAACTGTGCTCAGACTAATAGAAAGACGGTTGTCTAAAAAGTTTTCCTGGCTAAGAGTGCTCTATACAGGTGTGGCGCTCGCGGCTGGAATAGTTTTTTTGATTGGCTTAAAAACACTTCGACAACTTCAGGTTATAGATGTCACGCTTGTGCTTGTGTTTGAATTTCTGCTAAACTTCTACTTACTTCGTAGGTTTTAGACTGCCCACGGCGAGCATAGTTTGGTATACTTCTCTATAAGATATGGAACCAATATTACCAGAACCAACTGCTCCAAATAGCATGCCTCAAACTCAGGAATTTAATACTGGAGTGCCTGTGAGTGCACCACAGTCTATGGAGACCGCTCCAAATACTGCTCCTGAACAACCAAAAGAAGGTATACCTCAATCTGCGCCAGTTCAAACAACTACTATGCCTGCTCAGCCTGTTACAAATGATGCACCACTAGCGCCAGTTCCTGTACAGACTACTGACGGTATTCCAGCGGACGATCCGCTTATAGCAGATGATGTGGATGTAATCGAAAAAGAGTGGGTAGATAAAGCAAAGAAGATTGTTAATGCCACCAAAGAAGATCCTTATCAGCAAGAGAAAGAGGTGAGCAAGCTTCAGGCCGACTATTTGATGAAACGGTATAATAAACAGTTAAAGCTTCCAGAGTAGCAACATATGCAAGCACTTATTATTCTTGGGGGATTGATCATTCTGGCCGCTGCTATTGGCGGTGGTGTATATATGTACTATAGAAAAATTTTACGGGAAGCAAAAAACTATGAACGCGGCCTTAAGATGGTTCCTTTGCTAATTCATCTCCCGCCTATAAGCGACGATATTCAAGGAAACGGTCGTGATGCGCGTGATGTTACGGAAGAGACGATTTCAAAAGCCCAAGTTCTGTATAACATTATTGCAAGTACGGTAACCAAGGGGTTCAAAAGTAAATTTTATGGTCAGAGGCATATCGCATTTGAAATAATCGCTGCGCGAGGTGTTGTTAATTACTATGCTGCCGTACCAGTAGCGCTGGTTTCAGTTGTTGAGCAAGCAATTACGAGCGCATATCCAACAGCTCGACTTGAAGAAGTTGAAGAACACAATATTTTCAGTAATATCGGTAGAATTTCAGGAACGATAGGCGGTGAATTGGTATTAAAGAAAGATTACGTAAATCCTATTGCCACGTTTCAAGAAACTAAGCGTGATTCTATGCAGTCGATACTTAATTCACTGGCCAGCCTTACTAAGGATGATGGCGCTGGGATTCAGATTCTTATACGCCCTGCGCATGAAGGTTGGACTAAGAATGCACTTGCCGCAGCTGGGAACATTAAAAAGAATAAAGGCAAAAAAGGCGGGACTAGTCTTAGTCTGAAAGGTCTTGGCGGGGCACTCTGGAAACCACCTGAGGTTAGTGAAACAAAATCTGAAGATAAACAACTTTCTAGCCTTGAGCAGGCAAAAGTTGATGCGATTGAAGAAAAGACCCGTCACCCAGGCTACGAAGTCCTAGTGCGTCTCGTTGCTTCTTCTAATACTTCGGTTCGTTCCCAGGCAATACTAAGTAATATGGTGGCTGCATTTTCGTTATTCGATGCCCCGGGAAGAAACGGTTTTAAATTTACTCCTGCCAAAGTCATAGAAAGCTTCGTTACAGCATTTATATTCCGATTTTTCCCACCCGAAATTAACAAGAACATTTTAAACAGTGTAGAACTTGCAACAATCTTTCATTTTCCAGATCAAAAGAACACGCCTACTTCTCAGCTACAACGTCAGTCTTCAAAACAAGTTGATGGTCCAACTAATCTTCCGGAACGAGGCTTATTACTTGGCTACAACGTGTTTAGGGGAACCAAAAAAGAAATCAGACTTACCGACAATGATAGACGCAGGCATATGTACATTATCGGGCAAACCGGTACTGGTAAAACAGTCATGCTGGAAAACCTTGCACTTCAAGACATGATTGATGGCAAAGGATTTGCCTTTATTGATCCGCACGGAGACGCAGTCGAAAACCTTATGAGTATGGTTCCAAAGGAACGCACAGAAGACATTATCTATTTTGCGCCAGGTGAAATGGATTTCCCCGTAGGCCTTAACCTCTTCGAGTTCCAGTACAAAGAACAACGGGACTTCTTGATACAAGAAGCTATAAACATGCTCTATAAGTTGTATGATCCGCAACGACAAGGTATCATTGGCCCTCGTTACGAACACCTGTTTCGTAATGCGGCACTTACAGTTATGGCAGGGCCAGATGGTGGAACATTTGTTGATATTCCTAAGTTGTTTAACGACAAAGCCTACGTTAATCAAAAACTAAAGTATGTTACGGATCAGACGGTGCTAGACTTCTGGCTTAAGGAAATGCCTGGTAGTGAGCGGTCTAACGAATTCGGTGAAGTTAAGAGTTGGTTTGTAAGTAAATTCGGCGCGTTCCTATCTAACGAAATGATGCGCAACATCATTGGTCAGACTAAAAGTGGCTTCAACATTCGTTCTGTAATGGATGAGGGTAAAATTCTGCTGGTTAACTTGAGTAAAGGCAAAACAGGTGAGTTAAACGCCAAGCTACTGGGTATGATTTTTGTTATGAAGTTTTATGCGGCTGCTATGGGGCGCGCAAATCTTCCTGAAGCTGAACGTCGGGACTTCACGCTCTACGTTGATGAGTTCCAGAACTTTTCTACCGAAACATTCTCTGATATTCTTTCTGAAGCTCGAAAATATCGCTTAAGTCTTATTGTTGCCAACCAGTTTGTCGGTCAGCTTACCGACGAAATTCGAGACGCGGTATTTGGAAACGTAGGTACTGTAATTGGTTCGCGAACAGGTGCTAACGATGCAGACTTCTTGGTTAAATATTTCTCTCCGGTGTTTGACGTC
The DNA here is from genome assembly GCA_002482925.1 of Candidatus Saccharibacteria bacterium UBA7683. Classification (GTDB taxonomy): domain Bacteria; phylum Patescibacteriota; class Saccharimonadia; order Saccharimonadales; family UBA7683; genus UBA7683. Next base: position 9,233 of record DLGX01000059.1, on the reverse strand, counting down.
GAAGACCTTACTAAAATGCCAAATTATAACTGGGCTGCCCAAATGCTTATGAACGGCGTGCCAACTCAGCCATTCAGTATGGCGACGGTGCCTCCACTTGGCACACCTAATCCTAAACTTGGTGAAGCTTTGAAGCGACTTTCTGCAGCTAAGTACGGAAGACCTAAGGCAATTGTAGAAAAAGAAATCTTCGATAGGCTTAAGACTCAAGAAGTCCCTCGGCCTGCATTCGGTAGCGGTACTAGGCCAGCATTTGGTGCAAGCCCTGCTCAACCAGGTCTATCTGCATCGCAATCAGCACCCCTAGGAGCCCCTTCGGCGCCAAAGCCGGGTTCGTCTTCGTTCCTTGACGAATGGCTCGCTAAGCGTCGCCAGGAAATGGCTACAAAGCCAGCTACGCTGAGTCAATCGCCTGCGCACCATCAACCTGGAACCCAAAACTTTGCAAAGCCTCAGTTCGGCACCCTTAGTCAGCCAGCCCAACATAGTAGTGCAGGCATGCAGCCCGTGGAGAAGCCTCAGCAACAATCAGCGGTGAATATTCCTGTTCCACCAACAGCCAGGCCTGTAGAAGAATTGATAGTTCCGCTAAATAATCGTCAGCGTAGTACCAATACTGAACAAAACACTGCAGTTAATGACGCCATACAAGAGAGTCAGCTAAACAGCGGTGAGATTGCGATTGATCGACAAGGGCTCATACATCATTCAAAAGAAGACGAAGATCTTTAATTCTTACTATTTAGCAAAAATTGCGCGTACTGATTTGGTTGCCCATTCGATGAAAAGGCCTGCCGCAAATCCTACAACTAGCAGTAATGGCATTTCTGAACCAGAAAGCTGAAAGCCAGCAAACTTAGCGATACTGTATACCGAAAGCAGACCAATACATGCCGCTATGGCTGCACCTGCAACACCCGAAGGGCGGGCAACAGTCTTACCAAGTACTTCACTGGTTTTTTCAACAGCAGGGGTGTGTATGAACTTGCTGAAGGTTTGTTCAGGTTTAGACATTTGGCTTCTCGCGTGATGCATGATTGTATTGAAGCCATGTTCTTTGTCTGCCTTGGTATGCGCAGGCAAGGGCTGACGTTTTTCTGAAAGCGGTTTGCTGTATTCTGAAGCAGGAACTGCGTGTTCGTGAACTTCATGACGAACTTTTAGTTGTTCGTGCTGGTTCTGTTTCCCAGCTTTTTCTGCTGCATTTTCATGATGAACCTTAATGCGTTCTTGGTGTTCTTTGATTTCGTGAACAGGTATGTGCCGTTCACCAGATCGCTCATTTTGATGTGTGGTGTGTTCGCTCATTCTATACTCCCGCTCCATAATTGAATTGTTGTTTCACAAGTCCGACTTCTTTTACCATTACACGACTGCGGAAGTAGAAGTAAGTAGCACACATTATAAGAACGGTGCTAATTACCATATTGGTACCTAGCCCAGTACTTGGTAGGCTCGTGACGGTTTGTTCGACTGTTTTAATTGGCGTAGAAGGTAGCTCGATTTCCACAGTATCACCATATACGTTAACGAGATTCATGTCGTAAGAAAGAGGGTCAGAAGTAGAAGCTGGGGTAGAAGGAATTGTGCTCTTAATTTTTATCAATATAGTACGATTTATTGTTTCATTCGGTTTGATATCTATTGGCTGCCAGGTGAGCATTTTAACGGGTAATTCAGTAAAGGTTGCACCACTTGCATCTATTATGTCGGCGTATTCAAGTACGTCTTCCATGTTTTCTTCTACAACGAACCCTTTACGAACTTCTTTACTACGATTTGTTACTGAAAGCGTATATTCAATAGAATCACCTGCATTAGCTTTGGTTCCATTGGCGTTTTCAATTTGCTGGGTGATATTACGAGCTTTTTTGTGCAGTTCAAGACAACTAATGTCTTTGCCATCTTCATTTTGCTTTGATTCCTCGCAAGGCTTACAGCCTGCATCGTCAATATTAATGTTTTCTTTGCCTTCAATAGGGCATGGCTTGCACGCTGCATCATTTTTTTCAAGCTTAGGATTAGTAGGGCAGACTTCTTTAATTATTACTGGGGTATCATCGCAAGCTCCTGCGGTCGTGGTAGTGCCGGTGGAAAGTACACATGCTTGGTTTATAACTGCATCGGTACTTCCGGATAATACTCTTGCTTTTAGTTCAAAAACTACCGACTGTTTTTTCTTTAGAGAAAACACACTACTTACATAATCGCGCTTGTTTGTTACAGCGGTGAAGCTTTCTTGACCAGGTGCTTTTACTTCTAAAAATTCGATTTCATCAGGAGCTACGTCTCGAACGACTGTCTTTGGTAGATCAACATCACCTTTGTTAGTGACTTTTAATTTGTAGGTGAACGTGTCGCCAACCTTCAAGTCTTTAGCGCTGCTTGTTTTTTCGATTACGAGCGCAGGATTTGTTTCACATTCTGGATCACCGAGTGCATAGTTTTCTTTTCCGGGAATAGGGCAAGGTTGACGAACTGTTACGGGTACCGTATCGCAGTTGTTATATATATTTGTGTCAAATATGTCTGCACAGGCTTTGTTGGTCAGTGTAAGCGGTCCAGCCCTGGTTACCAGAGCGTTAATTCTATAGGTGTAAGATTGACCTGGTGCAATATCAAAGCGTCGACTTGCTTCCCAGCGACGAGGGCTTTTTATTGGATCTGCTCCAAGACCGTCGTTTACCAGGTCTAGACCTATGGGCGCATCGTCGTACAGGAGTACATTTTTAGCCACTCCTTTACCTATATTTTTATAGGTAATGGTAAAGGTTACTTTCTCTCCTTTTTTAACAACAGATTTATTAACAGTTTTAGTAGTAGTTACTTCTGGGGGTTGAACAGGAGTGTTCTGCGTGGTCACAATATTTCCACACTCAAGAAGAATCCACTTGGTGCCCGAGCTTGTTTTGACTTCAAGCGCTGACCAGTTTCTGTTTGCAGCCCAGCCATGAAGTGTACGCGAATAGATCCGCGGGCCATTTGGTATCTGAACTGCTATTTCACCACCATACCCACGTGGTGCTCGTCCGATAGACCAGTAGTTGTTGGCAGCAGTAGATTTTATAGTAACTACTCGACTGGAGTTTAGATTAGCACCTGTAATGCCGTAGTGATTAAAGATTTTTTGAATATCTTGTCGACCAAGCTGATCTCTGTTGTTGCTATAGGCCTGTACTATGCCTGCTTTGCTTTTACCATTGCCGTTATAGACAATGTCATTACTACTTGCTGCTAGTGTTGCCTGTGCAGGTACTAAAATAGTAATTGTTTGAACCAAGATAGCCAAAACAGTAACTATAAGTCCTATTTTTCGTGTAAATTGTTCCTTCTTTAGTCGTTTAGAATAGAAACCTAGCTGATTTATCAGCGAAGGACTAAACGGTAAGTTAGAAACAAGTTTTCGAAACATGCATAACCTTTTTGTTTTATTTTAATTACAATTTCTCTACTACTGATTGAATCATATGAACAACTAAAGCGCAAGCGTTTTGAACACATTTTTTATAATCGCGAATACTTTACAATAAAAACAACTAAAATTGGGTTTACGATTGCCAATATTGGCATAATATAGGTAAATTGTTATAATTGGAGTATTAAAAAGAGTGGAGAGAGGGTAAACACGTGGCCAAACAAAAAGAACAGGCATATGATGCCAGTCAAATTCAGGTGCTTGAAGGGCTAGAACCAGTTCGCAAGCGCCCGGGTATGTATATCGGTAGTACAGGATACGACGGAGTACATCATTTAATAAAAGAAATTGCAGACAACTGTATAGATGAAGCAATTGCAGGACATGCTACTTTTGTAGATGTAAAAATCCTTGCAGACGGCGGAATTACCATAACAGATGACGGTCGCGGTATACCGGTAGATAAACACGCAAAAACCGGCAAAAGCACGCTTGAGACTGTGCTTACCGTACTTCATGCCGGCGGTAAGTTCGGTGGTGGTGGCTACAAAGTATCTTCAGGTCTACACGGTGTAGGTTCTAGTGTAGTAAATGCACTTTCTACTAAGCTTGTTGCTGAAGTGGTTAAAGAAGGAAAGCTTTATAGCTTAGAATTCGAACGCGGTGTACCGAAGGGCGCACTTAAGAAGCTTGGTGAAACAGATCGCACCAAGGGCACAAGTATTACATTCTACCCAGACCCAGAAATATTTAAAGAAACAGTTACGTTCGATTACAAGTGGGTACTCGAATACCTTCGTCACCAGTGTTACCTTACAAAAGGTGTACGTGCTAATCTTTCTGATGAACGAACCGGCGAACGATACTCGTTCTATTTTGAAGGCGGTATTAAGTCATATGTACACAATCTAAACTTTGGCAAAGAGCCAGTTGGCGAAGATATCTTTTACGTAGAGCGCCAAGTTGAAGACAGTATGGTAGAAGTAGCGCTTCAGTACACCGAAAGTTACGTGGAAACCATTAAGGCATTTGCTAACAATGTAATGAACCCAGATGGCGGAACACACTTAACCGGATTCAGGGCTGCGCTTACACGTGTAATAAACGATTACGCTCGTAAAAACAGTCTTCTAAAAGAAAAAGAAGAAAATCTTTCTGGGGAAGACTGTCGCGAGGGTATTACAGCAGTTATTCTTGTAAAGCTTCCTGATCCTCAATTTGAAGGGCAGACTAAGAATAAGCTCGGTAACCCAGAGGTGAGAGGTTACGTAGAACAAGTCATGAACGAATGGCTGGCGTATTATTTTGAAGAAAATCCAAATGTAGCCAAAAAGATTGTTGGTAAAGCTATTCTTTCTGCCAGGGCTCGTGCAGCTGCCCGCGCTGCCCGAGATAACGTTATTCGAAAAGGTGTACTAGAAAGCACCTCACTTCCGGGTAAGCTTGCTGACTGTTCCAGCAAAGACCCTGCAGATTCAGAACTTTATATTGTAGAGGGAGATTCAGCCGGTGGCTCAGCAAAGATGGGTCGAGATAGCAAGACACAGGCAATTTTGCCACTTCGTGGTAAAGTCCTCAACGTTGAACGTGCTCGACTTGATAAAATGTATGCTAATAACGAAATCAAGAACCTCATTACGGCGATTGGTGTAGGAATTGGCGAACAGTTTGATATTTCAAGACTTCGATACCATCGCATTGTGATTATGACCGATGCAGATGTTGATGGATCACACATTAGTACGCTTCTGTTAACATTCTTCTTCCGCCATATGCGTGATGTTATTGAAGGCGGCCATATATTTATGGCTATGCCACCACTGTATGCAATTACGGTGGGTAAAACCAAGCACTACGCATACACTGACGAAGAAAAAGAGCAGATTCTTAATCAAATCGCGGTTGCCAAGGCTGAGAAAGCTAAGCAAAAAGCTGATGCTGATAAAGCCGCGGGCTTATTACCGCTAGATGCGGGTGATGAAGATAATAACGAAGACCAGCAACGTGCCAAGCAACTCGGTGCTAGCATACAGCGCTACAAAGGGTTGGGCGAAATGGATGCTGATCAGCTTTGGGAAACCACTATGAACCCAGAACATCGTGTATTGGTTCGTGTTCGAGTTGAAGACGCTGAAAAAGCCGATGCAATATTCAATAAACTTATGGGCACAGAAGTTGAACTGCGCAAAAACTTTATTCAGTCACATGCGAAATTTGCTAACACAGAAGATCTGGATATTTAAGGGGTACATGTATGGATACTGACAATAACGATGAAAATATAACAACACCTGAATCACCTGAAGTAGAGGTTATTCAATCTGAATTTAACGACGGACACTCGAAGTCGGTTGTAGTTCGTAGCGTTGAAGATGAAATGGAGACCAAATATCTTCAGTATTCAATGAGCGTGATTATTGCACGTGCACTTCCTGACGTCCGCGATGGACTCAAGCCAGTGCACCGTAGAATTTTATATTCAATGGAAAAGAACGGATGGCGCCCAGGTTCTAAGTTTGTAAAGAGTGCTCGTATCACGGGTGATGTAATGGGTAAATACCACCCTCATGGTGATTCTGCTATTTATGATTCCATGGCACGATTGGCTCAAGACTGGTCTATGCGCTACACATTAGTAGATGGCCAGGGTAACTTTGGCTCAATGGATGGAGATCCTCCAGCTGCCGCTCGTTATACCGAAGCTCGAATGGATAAAATTGGAGCTGAACTACTTGCTGACTTAGAAAAGAACACTGTAGATTATCGTGATAACTATGATGGATCTGAACGTGAGCCATCGGTGTTGCCTGCCAAGCTTCCTAACCTGCTCCTTAACGGGCAGATGGGTATTGCGGTAGGTATGGCAACTAATATCCCGCCGCATAACCTGGGCGAGCTTGTAGATGCAACTATACATATTATTGACAACCCTGAAGCTACAACAGATGACCTTCTAGAATTTGTAAAAGGTCCTGACTTCCCAACTGGGGCTATTGTCTATGGCAAAGAGTCTCTCAGGGCAGCATATGCTGGTGGTCGAGGTGGTATTGTGGTGCGTGCTGTGGCTTCAATTGAAGAGAATAAAAAAGGTCGCCATCAGATTATAATCACCGAAATTCCTTATGCTGTAAATAAAGCTACGCTTATTGAAAAGATAGCTGACTTAGTAAAAGACAAAAAACTTGTTGGTATTTCTGATCTACGCGACGAAAGTGCTCGTGGCGTTGTAAAGATCGTGATTGACCTTAAAAAAGATGCATATCCTAAGAAGGTTTTGAACCAACTCTACAAGCACACGCCGCTTCAAACGATGTTCCACTACAATATGCTGGCACTAATTGACGGTATCCAACCAAAAGTGCTGAGTTTACACGATATGCTTAGTGAATACTTGAAGCACCGTCAATCGGTTGTTCGTAGAAGAACACTATTTGAACTTAAAAAAGCTCAAGATAGAGCTCATATTCTTGAAGGACTTTCTATTGCGCTCGACCATATAGATGAGGTTATCGCTGTAATTCGTGGTAGTTCTACTACCGAAGAAGCTCAGAATAACTTAATGGAAAAGTTCAAGCTTTCTGAAATTCAAGCACGTGCAATTCTTGCTATGCAACTTCGGAGTCTTGCTGGACTTGAAAGACAGAAGATCGAAGATGAACTTAACGAGCTTCGTAAACTAATTGCTAAACTTGAAGCAATTCTAGGCGATGAAAAAGAAATTCTTAAAATCATTAAAGCTGAACTGCTTGAAATGAAAGAAAAGCACGGTGATGCACGCCGTACTCAGATTATTCCGCAAGAACTTGGTAAATTTAGCGATGAACAACTTATTCCTGAAGAACAAGTAGTTGTAACCATTACATCAGAAAATTATATTAAGCGAAGTTTAGCTTCGGAATATCGAAAACAACACAGAGGCGGCAAAGGCAAGCGTGGCATGGCAACGAAAGAAGCAGATGTTATTGAACACGTAGTACTTGCAAGTACTCATGAATACCTACTCTTCTTTACTAATAAGGGCCGTGTATTTCGACTCAAGACATACGAAGTGCCTGCAACTGGCTTGAACGCAAAAGGCGTGGCAGTCGTAAATCTTCTACAGCTTCACCCAGAAGAAATTGTTACTGCTGTTATTAAGCATGATGTCAAAGAAAAGAAGGGCTACTTCTTTATGACAACGAAAAAGGGAACAGTAAAGAAAACCAAGCTTGAAGACTATAATAATATTCGAACAAGCGGGCTGATTGCTATCAAGATCGACGATGGCGACGAGCTCAAGTGGATCCGACCTACTACTGGAGATAATGAAGTTGTTATTTCAACATCACTTGGTCAGGCCATTAGATTCCATGAAAATGACGTTCGCCCAATGGGTAGAACCGCTCGCGGTGTTCGCGGTATGCGACTACGTCCTGGCGATGTAGTGGTAGGTATGGATATTGTTGAAGAAGAATCAAACATATTTGTTATTAGTGAAAAAGGCTACGGAAAACGTACTAAGATTTCTCAGTTCTCACCACATAAACGTGGCGGGGTAGGCATACGATCTGCTGTTGTCAATACGAAAACCGGTAACCTAGTTTCCGTTAAATCACTCACAGATGAAACTCCGGAAGTTATTATTATTTCTACTGCTGGACAAACAATTAGACTCGGACTTAAAGATATACCAGCACTTGGCCGAACTACACAAGGTGTACGAATTATGCGACTTGGAGAAACTGATACTGTTGCTTCAACTGCTCTTGTGAGCAAAGAACAGATTATCGAAGATGAAGAAACTGAGGAGCCGACCAATGAGGCAGTGGCTAAGTAGTTACGCGTACTTTGTAATTCCAATCTTTTCATGGATTATGGCTCAGGTTGCCAAAATCTTTATTAAAGGATTTTTGGAAAAAGATTGGGATTGGCGCTATATCTATCGTTCGGGAGGCATGCCTAGTGCGCATACTACCGTTATAATTTCGCTCTGCACAGTACTGGCGTACCGGCTAGGGACAAAGAGTCCTGAGTTCGGTATTGCATGTATTCTAGCTTCGATTGTAATGTACGACGCCATTAACGTGAGGCATGCTGTAGGCGAGCATGCAAAAGCACTAAGGGCAGTAATTCCTGAGGTCTTTAAAAAGAATCCTCCAGCTGGAATTATTATTCATCAGTCAAATGGGCATACGCCCTTAGAAGTACTAGTGGGGCTGTTTATAGGGGTGATTGTGCCAGTGCTTGTGTTTATCGTTACATAAAATACAACAAAAAGACCTAAAATTACATTTTACTGTTGACTTATATGATCTGTTTTCATACAATTGATCGCAGTCTGTCTGATCTTTTTACTGCGAGAAGAGCAAATGAAAACAGGGAGAAGAACTCTTGAAAATTGAGTAGTGCAACGTCAACGTTAAGTTTTTTTGATGTTTGAATATAATTTGAGATGTTAGTATTTCATTGATGTTAGAATCGAACACCATTTTTTATGGAGAGTTTGATCCTGGCT
>DLGX01000059.1:0-298 GCA_002482925.1 Candidatus Saccharibacteria bacterium UBA7683 | reverse complement strand
GATGAACGCTGGCGGCGTGCCTAAAACATGCAAGTCGAGCGGTAAGGCTCTGCACTTAGTGTTTGATCATGGTAATTTATTACCACAGTTGACCAACTCTGAACCTTGGCGGGGGAAGATATGGAAGAGGAAGATCGAATCATAAGTGTAGAGTACACGAGCGGCGGACGGGTGAGTAACACGTGGGAATCTACCCCAAACTGAGGGATAAGCACCGGAAACGGTGTCTAATACCGCATATGGTCTTCGGATTAAAGCTTCGGCGGTTTGGGAAGAGCCCGCGTAAGATTAGCTAGTT
>DLGX01000033.1 GCA_002482925.1 Candidatus Saccharibacteria bacterium UBA7683 | reverse complement strand
TCAACCGAACTTACCGGCAAAATTATTAGCCGTTTGAATCGTTCAATTTATGGCTTAACTAATTTTGTAAACATGTTTGCCAACAACTTCTTACAGTTTATTTTAACAACTGTATTTACACTTATTATTGTTGCTCGTTATAGCTGGATCGTCGCAATTTTATTTGCTTCGCTCTACCCAATATTTCTTTGGCTTACCTCTCGAACCAGCAAAAAATGGCAAGAATATCAAAAAGAAATTAATGAATCATACGATGTTGGAAGCGGCCGTTTTGCAGAGGTAATTGGGCAAATAAAAGTTGCTAAAAGCTACACCTCCGAAAAGTCTGAAGCCAACTTCTTTGCACGAATGATGCGAAAGACTGTTAAAACGACCTATCCGCAATCACGTTTGTGGCACAAAGAAGATATTTATCGCCGGCTGATACTTAACCTTATATTCGGGGCGGTATACGTGTATATTTTCTGGGAAGCGGTTAACGGTAGGTTTACTGTTGGTGAAACAGTGTTACTTATTCAATACGGCGCCTTAATTCGTTTGCCAATATTTAGCATGAGTTGGTTGGTAGACAATACTCAGCGAGCAATTGCTGACAGCAAAGACTTTTTTGAAGCTATGAGCGAAAAGCCAGACATTATTGATAGGCCAAATGCAAAAAACCTTAAAGTTACTAAAGGGACGCTGGCATTTAATAATGTAGATTTTGCATACGAAGAACAACAACCAGTACTAAAAAACGTTAGCTTTGAACAATCAGCCGGTTCAAAAGTTGCCTTAGTAGGTGAAAGCGGTGAAGGTAAAACTACAATCACCAATCTGCTTTTGCGCCTTTACGATCCGCAATCTGGTGAAATAACCATAGATGGCCACAATGTTACCGATGTTACCCAAAAATCACTCCGTCAAAATATTGCAGTAGTGTTTCAAGAAGCAACCTTATTTAGCGGTACCGTAAAAGAAAACATTGCGTACGGCCGACCAGGCGCACCCTTAAAAGATATCCGTGCCGCAACAAAAGCAGCTAATGCCCTCAGCTTTGTAGAAAAACTTCCGCAAGGTTTTGACACACTAGTTGGCGAACGGGGTATGAAACTTTCAGGCGGCCAAAAACAACGCATAGCAATTGCTCGCGCACTACTTAAGGATGCGCCAATTTTGATACTAGACGAAGCAACCTCAAGCCTAGACAGCAAATCTGAACACGAGGTTCAAGAAGCCTTAGAAAAGCTCATGAAAGGCCGTACTACCTTAATTATTGCCCACAGACTTTCTACCATTGCAGAAGTTGATCAAATCGTAACCCTTAAGCAAGGTAAAGTAGATGAAATTGGCACACCTGCAGAACTCGCGAAAACAAAAGGCATTTACGCACAACTTCTCGGGCTACAGAATAAAACAGATGCCATAACCAAAAAGAAACTTAAAGAATACGAATTAGCAGCATAAGGAGATGTTATGAATAAAGTGGCCGTAATAACAGGAGCATCAAAAGGTATTGGAGCCACAACTGCTATGGCTTTTGGTAAAGCAGGCTACGACGTGGTTGTAAATTATAACAATGATACAAACGCCGCAGAGTTGGTTGTTAGTAAAATTAAAGCTCTTGGGCAAAAAGCTGTTTCCATTCAAGCAAATGTTTTTACGGAAGGCGGTATTAAGCTTCTGTTTGAAGCCGTGAAAAAAGAATTTTCTAAAATTGATGTATTAGTAAATAATGCCGGGGACCCGCACGAAGAGGTATATGGCCAGTACACCTGTGAGGGTATAAATAAAAGTCTTGGTGCAAATTTTGGCGCAACAGTGCTCTGTACACAAGAGGCAATTAAAATTATGGACAAAGGTTCAGTTCTCTTTACCAGTTCTATCTACGGACTCCAATTTGGCGGGAATCCAGGTCTTGCGCTGTACTCTGCGGGAAAAGCGGCAATGATTAATTTTGCACAAACTTCAGCCGAGGTACTTGCTCCAAATATTAGGTGTAATGTAGTTGCACCAGGCACAACAAAAACACCCGCATGGGATAACGGCACTCCCAGCTATATTGAAAAAAGTTTGAGCATGACGCTACAGAAAGAGTGGGTTGACCCTGAAGAGATTGCTAACACGTTTGTTTTCTTGGCTGAAACGCCGCATATTACTGGTCAAACCATAGTAGTTGACGGTGGCTGGCAGAAAAAAATCAGGGACGGTTACAAACCTAAACACTAAATAATGCAGACTTCAAAATTTATCAATGTCAAGGCTTGTTTTCGGGTTTTTGTGGGAGTATATTAAGAACTATCTTCGATAAAAAGAGATAGGTGGAGGGTAAAAGTTTTATGGGTAAAGTGAAAGAAAACGCCAAGCGCGTTGTCATACTTATGGCGGTGGCCGGATTTATATTTTCATCAGCAGCACTGACTATTCTTGCTGTAATGGAATCAAATAAGACCGATAATTCTGCTCAACAAGAACAAGCAGATCTACTTAAACAGCTACAAGAACAAAATGCTCCTAAAGAACCGCTTCCAGGCTATTCGGCTGAAGCATTTGACGGAGCTTCAGTAACCGCACTTAAAGTAGAAACTCTTAAAGAAGGCGATGGTAAAGTAGCTACAACTGAATCTACGGTTAGTGCTAATTATTTTGGCTGGACTGCTGATGGCAAAATTTTCGACAGTAGTAATAAAAGCGGTACGGTGACTCCTGTAGACTTTGGGCTGAGTGAAGTCATTCCTGGCTGGACCGAAGGACTTACTGGCGTTAAACAAGGTTCTACAGTTAAATTGACTATTCCTGCTGAAAAGGCATATGGCGCTGAAGATAAAGGCGACGGACGACCCGTTGGGCCTTTGGTATTTATAATTGAAGTGAAAGAGGTGAAATAAAAATAAGTAAAATAAACAACGTATATAGCGTAGGTTGTTGACTCGCCTACACCATAAGCGGTATAGTTTATGGAAGAGAGATCAAAATCTGAGTTCTAAAAATAATTAAAATAAAATCCATAAGGAAGACCTAATGTCTAAACAAGTCACTATTTACACTTCTAACACTTGCGGCCAATGCAAGATGGTTAAAAAAATCTTAACCATGAAGAACCACCAATACAATGAAGTTAATATAGATGAACAGCCTGAATCACACGCAGTTGTTATGCAACTTTCAGGTCAAGCTAGAGTCCCTGTAACGGTAATTCAAGACGACACCACAGGATTCCAAAGCGTTATTACTGGGTACAACCCCGGTCAGTTGATGCCAGCACTTGCTGCCTAAGATTGTTTAAGTGTTTACTTAAACTTTAAAAATAGTTTATACTTAATACCGATATTAACCACAGGAGACTGTAATGGCTGACACAAAGGCAAAAGTAGAAGAACATGACGTTATTATGATTGGTGCTGGCCCTTCTGCGCTTGCTGCTGCTGTGTATACAACTCGTGAAGATATCGACACTGTACTTTTAGAAAAAGGCGTTGTAGGGGGCTTAGCTGCTATTACAGATCAGGTAGACAA
>DLGX01000023.1 GCA_002482925.1 Candidatus Saccharibacteria bacterium UBA7683 | reverse complement strand
ATTCTTTCGAGTGCTTGATCAAGCGTACCAGAACTTTCACCCGCTGCTACAAGCGCAATATATACATCGTTGAATACTTTGGGGTGTTTAGAAAATGATTCTGCTAGCGAAATACCGCCTTCTACAGAAGATACAACTTGGTTTATTACCAAGGCTAGTGCCTTGCTTGAAGTCTGTTCGGATACAGTTCTGAGGCTTTGCGTTAACGGCAAGCCTGCGTTAATAAGCGTAGACATTTGTCGCGTAAAAATAATTTTGTCTTTTGTGGAAATTCTATTGGTAAACTTAGAAAAAATTGAGCTACTCTGCCCTTTGGTATGAATTTCAAGTGGCGTCAGACCTTGAGCTAGGATTAATTTTGCTGCAGCGCCTTCTGTTTCAGCCTCAACAAGACCTTTTGCAGGTTTTCCTTCGTTGGTCTTTGCTGTGTACTGAAATGTAAGCACGGATTATCCCCTCATTAGCCTTTCGAATTCTTCTAGATCTACAGCGAAGGTCTTGGCATCGTCATACGTAATAGAACCGCTTCGAATTAACGACACGAGTGTTCTGTCCATAGATTGCATGCCTTTGTCAGCACCTGTTTGAATTACTGCATCAAGCTGATGGCTTTTGCCTTCGCGGATGATGTTTCTGACAGCTGGTGTTGCAATAAGAATCTCTGAAGCAGCCACACGCCCTCCTCCAATGGTTGGTACGAGTCTTTGGGAACAAATTGCCATTAAGATGTTTGAAAGCTGTGCGCGAATCTGTGGTTGTTGATGCGGTGGAAATACATCGATCATACGGTCGATACTTTGAGCGGCAGAGTTGGTGTGAAGTGTAGCAAATACCAAGTGACCAGTTTCAGCAATAGTAATTGCTGCTGAAATTGTTTCAAGATCTCGCATTTCACCAATAAGCACTACGTCTGGATCTTGTCGAAGACTTGAACGAAGTGCGGCAGAAAATGAATAGGTGTCGTAATGAACTTCTCGTTGTACAACTACAGATTTTTTAGATTTATGCGTAAATTCAATTGGATCTTCAATGGTAATAATATGTTCGGCACGTTCGTTGTTAATTTTATCTACTAAAGCCGCAAGTGTAGTCGACTTACCCGAGCCAGTTGGACCCGTAACGAGCACTAGACCTCGTGGATAATCGGCAAACCCATTTACAACATTAGGAAGACCAAGTTGCTCGGTTGTTAAGATTTCGTTAGGAATTAAACGAAGCGCAGCGGCAATATTACCGCGTTCATGGTATGCGTTTACACGAAAACGCCCAAGATCGCCAAAGGCGAATGAAAAATCAAATTCTTTGTCTTTTAAAAGCACCTGTTTTTGATCGTCGTCGAGTATTGAAAATACTAGATTTTCTACGAGCTCTTCGGTAAGATCGGGCGTGCTTGCAATTGCGCTAAGCTTGCCATCTACGCGAAGCATTGGGGGTAATCCAACTTGAAGATGCAAATCAGAAGCCTTGTTCTTAATTACATGCTCGAGTAAATTTTCAATTCTGAGTGTTGACGCTGCCATTTGTTCCCACCTCCTGTTTATGCACTCTCTACTGCGGTCACGCGGTTAACCTCGGCTACAGTTGTTAAACCAGTAAGCGCCTTGAGATATCCGTCTTCCCGCATTGTTATCATTCCGTGCTCCTGCGCTTTGTCCTGAATATCATTTGATGTTGCCCTTGCTAAAATCATTTTTTCGATTTCTTCGTTGACATCTATGACCTCGTACAGACCTACTCGGCCTTTATATCCCCCAGGAGCTGCGGATGTATCTTTGCCTCTATGTAAAGTATAAGCGCTTTGGTCCTTCAAGGGCAAGCCCTCGTAGCCAAGATCTTTAGAAACTTTTGCAAGATCGGCTTGTTTTTCGGGTAATAAATGGCCGAGTGAGCTTTTTATGGCTGCTGCTTCAGCATCGTCTGCCTGATAACTTTCGCTATTGTCCGAAATTTTTCTAACAAGACGTTGGCCAATAATTGTATTTACGGTTGAAGCAATTAAAAATGGTTCGATTCCCATATCAAGCAGTCGTGGAAGCACGCCAGCGGCAGAGTTAGTGTGTAGCGTTGAAAACACTAAGTGGCCCGTAAGTGCTGCTTGTACGGCTAAGTTTGCGGTTTCTTTGTCACGAATTTCCCCTACTAAGACTACATCGGGATCTTGACGAAGAATTGAACGAAGCCCAGAGGCAAATGTTAAGCCCACCTCAGGGTGAACCTGAATCTGGTTTACGCCGCTCATCTTATATTCAACCGGGTCTTCCAATGTAACGATATTGATCGTATCGTTCTTAATTTCTTGGATTAATGCATAGAGGCTGGTCGATTTACCAGAACCAGTTGGGCCAGAAGTAAGAATCATACCATTTGGTTTTTGTAGCCCTTTTCTGATTGCCCTGAGACTTCTTCCGGCATACCCAAGATCTTCTAATTTAAAGCTTGTGTTAGATTTATCCAAAATACGAATAATCACTTGTTCGCCCCATACAACCGGACTAATTGCTATACGAAGATCGGCGTCGCGCTGCCCCATTCTTACGGTAAACTGACCATCTTGAGGAATACGGTGTTCGTCGATTTTAAGATTAGAAAGAATCTTCACACGAGAAATAAGTGCAGGCTCAATAGATTTTGGAAGCTTCATTATTTCACGAAGCACGCCGTCTATACGACAGCGAATACGCAAATTTTCTTCAAGTGGTTCTATGTGAATATCTGAAGCACGTGAACGCACGGCGTATTCCAAAATTGTACTTAGCGCTCTACTGATTGGGGAATCTTGCACAATTGTAGTTATTTCTTTTGTTTCATCTTTTTTGGTATTTTCTTTTTCTGCCAAAATTGCCTGCAGTGAATCATCGCCTTCTAAGTCCGAATCTACTGAAGTAATTGCTTCGCTTACGCCTTTTTGAAGATCGGTATTATACTGGTCGAGCACGTGGCGAATACCTTCTTCTGAAGCCATATACACTTTAAGTGGCTTGCCAATTTTGTTAGAAAGAAAGTCTACTGCCTGTACGTTATTCGGGTCCAACATTGCAACTGCTAAACGATGTTCCATTTCGCCAAGCGGCACTGACATAAATCGTTCTGCGACTTCTCTACCTAAAAGGTTTAAAATGCTTGGATTCACTTTTGAAGCAACTAAGTTTACGTACGGAATATTTAATACCTGCGCGGTTATCTTGGTGAACTGTTCGCTTGTTATGTGCTTATTTTGCAACAAATACGAAAGAAAGGGTGCTTTTTCGGTGGCAGCTTCTTTTTTAAAATCAGAAATTTGGGCAGCTGTAAGTAGCTTGCCGCTTACAAGCAGATCTTCAAGTTTTTTCTGGTTTTCTTCTGAAAGGACACTCACGTTTCACCACCCCTTTTACTTAGTTTGCGAATGGTTGATTGGTCGATTGCCCGTCTCCATTGATCTCTACAGTTGGATCGATCGCTTTTTCGTTAAATACCCTTGGGTCAGGGGTTGGGAATGAACCGCCAATTGGGGTTATCTGCTCAACTTGCACAGGATTATTGTTAGGTTTGCCAATAATAGCGTTGGCAATAAAATAAGAAAATACGCCGGCAATTGCCACAATTATTACTATTGCTGCGATGTCATTTTTTTTCATTGTATAGCACTCCTTAGAACATCGAGAGAACGCGAAGGCTGGTAGTACGTTACCGCTTGAATCGTTGCGTCTAGCGAACCGTTAGAGCCAGAATATAGCACTGCTGAAACATGTATAGGCCGAATGCTGTTTTCTAAGTTTGTAATGTACTGTTTAATGGATTCGTAGCTTCCAGTTACCTGAATATTGAGCGGAATTTCAACTGGGCTCGATGTCGTAGCTGAACTGAGTGCGCTTGCCGAAAGATCTTCGCCTATTGAGGTATTAGATTTAACACCAGAAGTAGACGCTAAATAGTCTATAGAGCTCGCCAGGGCGGCATAATCGTACACTGGTGGCAATGCATGCAGAATAGTCTTAGAATTAGTGCTGGCACTCTGTTCTAGCTGTGGAAACTGCTCAGAAAGTTTGTCTAGATTCTCTAGATTTGTTGTGATGTCATCTCTAGCCTTTGTTTTTGCAGCGATAACTCGGTCGTTATAACTTTTCTTTTCCCAAAGAAATCGCATTGAAATGAGGCTAAACATCACCACTACAGCAGCAATTGCAATAACAATAAATACCGTCGAACCAGCCTTTTTAACTTGTTCTCTTCTCGTAGTGGATTGCTTTACTTTAGGGCTCATTGTGAAGCTCCTGCATTAGTTGTTTCGTTAAATGGTTGAGCTGAAGGCAGTAAAAGTTCTTCTGAAGATGCATTCACTTTTATTTTTTGGTCTGAAATTGCTTGATTAAACATCGTTGGGTCAATCTGGAATGTAATCTGGAATCCAACGTTTTTATTACCTTGTGTTTCTTCGGTCTTACCTAGGCTACTAAATACAATGTTAGAAAACGGTTTCAAGGTTTGTGTGGCATCATTTTGTTTATAAGAAAAGCTTGCACTTTTTAGGTTGTTGGCAAGTACGTTAGCGCGTTCTAGCGTTGTTGTCTGACCACTCAGTGACAAAGTATTAGTTGTAAGATCAAGCTTAATTTCGCTATACGAAACATCTCTTGGTGTAAATTCGGTAAGATAGGTAAATAAATTCGAAGTAATCAATTTTTTATCTTGAAGTCCAGGTATTTGTTCAAGCACGCCTTGAACGGTAACAATTTTTACTGCGTCGTTCTTCTTTTTAAGATCAGCTATTCCTGAATCAATGTCTTTTTGTAGATTAGTACGGTGCCGTGGTTGTACAACTTGCACATAGGCAAATAACAGCACAAGCAAGCTTACTGCAATTATAGTAGTAAGTATAGAAATTACTGTAAACATATGTTTCATCTGTTGCGCTCGCAAATATTCGCGTTTCACATCTGGAAGAAGATTAACCTGGATCATTCTCCGTTCCTTTCTGCCAAACCTACTGCTACCGCAAATTGGTGATTTACCGACATTAACTGTTCATGCGCGCTATTGCTGTAGCTGACATTCTGCCAGCTGTTACCGCCCTGAACTGGAATGTTACCAGCTGCAGTTGAAAGATACTGATGGAAGCCTGGAAGCAAGACCGCAGCACCTGAAGTTACAATACCGCCAAGCGCAGCGTTCGGGTACCTTCCGTTAAAGAACTTTATTGATTTTTGAACCTCACTTGCCACAACTTCCACAGTAGAAGCCAGGGCGCGATTGATCTGGCCCTCAAGTTTTGACTGGTCTAAACCAAATTTGTACACGAACTGCCGAGCTTGGTTTTCATCTATATTTAAATTCTGCATAGCGGCTTTTAAAAGTGCCTGGCCGCCTGTTGGAATAGAACGTACAAGTCTCGGCGCACCACCAACGGTAATAACTATGTCGGTTGCATATTCGCCCATATCTACTACCATTTGTGCATTCGTAGCATTAGCCGGGGTAAGCGAACGAGCGAGCGCAATTGCCTCAGGTTCAAGCGCAACTACATCAAGCCCAATTGCTTCGAGCATTTCCATGCGGGCTTCACTAAACTTATTAGTGACGCTTGCAAGCAGTACTTCCATTTTTCCTGGATCAGTTGGTGAATCCCCCAATATAACTGAATCTATTTTAGCTTCTTCAGCACTCATTGGTATGTACTGGTCGGCCTGGTATTTAATGGTGCCCTTAAGTTCCTGGGCGCTCATTTTTGGAAGATCTATTATTGTAACAAAGGTTTTGTTTGAAGGTAGACCAACTACTACATTTCTGGTTGAAATTCCAACCTCACTAATAAGGGCTGCTATAAGATCGCTAATTTTCTTTTGATCTGCAGGCGCATCAGAAAGCGCGATTTTTACATCTACAGGTGCGGCACCATATTTAACAAGGCTGTGAGTATTTCCAGACCCTCGAAGCTGAACCACACGTATGGCTGAACTTCCTATATCTAGTGCGAAAAAGTCGCCCACCACATTAAAAATCGAACTTTTCATACTTGATTACAGTTTAGCATAAGCATTTTACGAATGCTACTGAATTTACAGTATTTTTTACTAGTAAATAGGCGGCAGTTCTGTGGTGCTTTTTGGTACCGAGTCAACGGTAACACCGCTGTTAAAATTACTCAGGTATGATTCGGCGTTGAACTTTATTAATTCAGATGCACACTTTTGCATTCGCTCTACACCACTGTCGATATCTGTAATTTTAGGTAGATCGGCATCATCAAAGTAATTAGCGTAGTAGCACGCCGAATCGATAACGTTGTCTTTAAAACTTATCGTACCACTCGTTCGTTTCCAGAGTATTCGACGCGCAACAAGCTTACCGTTCAGCACAAAACTGTTGGGTGTACGCCTACAAGAAGTAGTAATAAGACTAGTTGGCCACGAGCCAGCTGTAGTTCCACTCATGTTACTACAGGTATCAATAATACCGTTTGCTTGTTTGCTAGGATTATTCGGATCTAGTGGGTCTTTTGAAGGCATTGCAGTAAGGTTTGCGTCGATACGCTGGGCATTAACTTGAATGTAAATATTACCGCCGACAATTTGTAAGTAAGGAATGCTATTTTCAGAAGCATAGCTATCGCCATAGGTAACATTACCGCTTATAGTAACGTTTCCGGTAGTTATTAATGTCTTGCGTGTTCCGGCTGGAATCTGTCTTGCCGCAATAGTTACATTTGAACCTCCGGTGACAAGCCGGACGCCACTTTCAGTTGGGCTGTCTAGAAATGCATTAATAGCAGTAGCGCCAGTTATGGGGGTAGCGGCACCTACTGACTGAAGCGTTCTAATATCTACACATGGAAGCGGTGGATCAGAAATTTCTTTGTAGAAGTTTCCGTATTCTCTATTTTCTAAATTAGTATTTGCAAAAAGCGCATCTTTAGAAGAATCATCTGTTTGAGGTCTGTTGTAACCGAAGTCACCTAAGAATGTGTTGATTGCTGAGTAGTTGTTGTCATCACCAATAGTGCCTGAAGCAAAAACTCCGTACTGAGCGGCTGAATTCCCACGAAGCACCGCAAGAGAATTCCCGTAATAGCCGTTGGTTTTTATAGGAGCCTTTTTTGCGTCATCTGTAGCAATACAGCTTGCTAAAGTACCGAGTTCGTTAGACCCGAAGCGAGCACCACTAATAACATCTCCGCCCATAACACCTATAAACGGACGGTTTCTTTGTTCCACAACTTCAATCGTTTTCTTGCATGGCTCACCCCTCCAGGCCACACCAGCTTGCACAACCTGCCACCAGAACGGGTAGTTTCCCGCAGTAGTTGGCGCAGTTACTCTAAATTTCACAAACCGAAGTGCTGGTAAAACAAACGAAGGATCTTCACTGCCTCCGGAACCTGGCACTGGGTAGTTGGTGAGCGATATCCTATTACCCACAGGAGTGCTGACAGTATTATTACCATTGCTTACTGCTTTCCAGAAATTATTATCATGCCCCCTTGGGTCACTAGAAGGGCTATTGTCCGCGCCTGAACCTAAATAATATGTACTCCCCCAAGAAGTTGTTCCACTATTTCCTACAACCATTGTTACATCAAATGTAGCGCCAGCCTTAACTTGGTCTGGCACACCATTAGTCGCGGTATTATCTAAAATAGTACATGAAGCATCAGTAAACTGCGGACATTCAAAATCATAGTCTCCGCTATCAAATGGATAGTAAACCTGAACACCGTTTCTACGGGTAATACCTTCCCACCTCCACACGTATTTTTTGTGCGGTTTAACTGTGATTAGATCTGACGCATATGCACCCTCGCCTGAACGCGTAGTAATGGTTTTGACTAGTGTACCCAGGCCAGAACTACCCTCATTCTGTTCATAAAGCCTCATTGTGAAATTTGGTTGATACCCTGTACCATTGTCATCATCGCGCCACTTTAAGTAGACATTTTTGTTTGGAGGACTTAAACCACCGCCGAAGAATGTACAAGGCGGCTTAAATTTAAGCTCGTAATCATCAGTTGGTGTATTCGACCCAGTGTTAGGACGTCCCAGTATTGTCACAGTATTTCGACCAGTAGGCTCACCAGGTGTTTGAGAGTCTGTGGGCTCCTGTGCCCATCCGCCAATGTATGCAGAAGCTATACTTACCCTGAACGCATTTGTCGGTCCATTCGTAGTTGGACTATAGGGTTGCATATACACTTTTATAAGTCCTACAAAAAGCTTGGTACCAAATGGAGATACGTGTCCTGCTACTTCGCTTTCGGTCAATTTTCCTGCCGGTATGTTCATTGTTACGTTTCCACAAGCTGCTGGGTTTGTAGTGTTGTTCACTGAGCTATTAACTGTTACTCCGTTGTAGAAAAAATATTTTTCGTCGCTATCAACGCCGTGCAACTCGAATTTAGTGGTACCAACCGTGCCTGAATCATACCCAGAAGTATTAGGACAATGATTACCATTAAGAAACGTTACGGTTGTGCCATTATTTGTTCCCGCATAAACCTTTATCCATACAACCGGTGAATACAGAAGGTTACTACCAACTCCGTTTTTTGTACCTGACGAGACCGCGTAGTACAAGTTGGGATCTTCTGGTAATAGGTTCGGGGGAGCGGCGTAGGTATTTTTAGGAAACAACAAAAGCAGTAGCAGACCGAGAATTCCAATTACTATAAAGTTAATACTTCGAAAATAGCGCCGACTTTGAACGCTTTTCACCCTTGAAATCCTTCTTGTTTTATCTGATTTTCAGGGACTTTATACTGTTCGCCTTCTGATTGTTCCGGGGCGTACGTATCTGTAGAAATATCATTGAGTATTATTCCGAAACCACTTTCTTTGTCTTTGGCTTTTTTGTAAAGCTCTATACCTGTGGTGGCATAATTTTTTGCTGTTTCTTTATTATTTAGTCCATAGGCTGCTTGTGCTCGTAGTGTATAAAACTTATAGCTCGACTTAGCTTCAGTATCATTTTTAACCGAGTCCAAAAGTGAATCTGCTTTTTTGTAATTGCTTTCATCAAGCGCTTTAACTGCATTTTTATAAGTACTGCTATAACTTTTTGAGTTGCTATAGAACACCGCGAACAGCGTCAGGGAAATACCCACTACAATAATAATTGCAGAAATAACAACTTTTTTGCGTGTAAACTTTCGTTTTTCGCTGCCCTTAACAATAGTAAGGGCGTGGCCTTTTTTTGGGCTATCCATATAGTAAAGTATAAACTACTTGTGCTTAATGGTGAAGCCTCAGACCTTAATACATTCTAAAGCCGATATTCTTTAGCTTTTTCTCATAAATTAAGCGTGTTACGCTGGTTATATGAAAAACTCTCGATTGGACTTTTCGGCATTTGCTAAAGCACCATCACTTCATGCATCAATTTCAGAAAGTCTGCAGTCTATGAACAACACATTTTCTAGAGCGTCAGGAGCTGGCAGGTTTTTATACGGTTCTGCATTTATTTCAATTGTTGCCGCTGTTGCGTTTAGTACTATATTATTCCTTATTTCGCTCTCCGACCCATCTGCCCCTCTTTTTGCCACAATTACATTTGGCATTATGACACTCACCAGCTTTAGTTTGATTGGATACGGATTTGTTGGGTACGGTAAACGAGCGGTTGTGGTTCGTACATTCTGTAAGAATAATGGTTTTGAATATGCAAAGAACATTGTGCTCGATCAAGATTCAGGCAAGCTACTTGGGCTTAACTTAGTAAGATACACCAGAAACGCCGTCAAAAGCATTGGCAAGAACCGGCAATTTATAATTTTTGATTATCGCTACAAAACCGGAAGTGGCCGACATCCTAGTGTAAATTTATACAGCGTATTAATACTGAATCTTCAGAAACCTTCGCCAAATATTGTAGCTACTCACAAAAAAAGTAATCACAGGCATATTACCTGGGGACGGCTCGGCAAAAATTTCAAAATAAACACCATGCTAGATGAAACGTTTAAATTTTATGGTTCAGATACAGGTAAAGATGCTCTAGGCAAACTACTTCAGCAGCGGTCTATCCAGCAACTACTAGAAAATACCAAGGCGTGCGACTTCGAAATCTATAATCAAAGACTCTATTTATTCATGAAAGGTGTATACAAAGATCCTGTAACCGCTGAGCGACTTGTGAATGTTGCTCAAAATACAAAACCGTAAACTCCCAGCTACCGACTTCTGGCTTGAGCAAATTACCAAGTCCAAAACAATCATAGTTTAATAAGTTTTGACGATCTAATATGTATTCCATGACATTACTAACAAACCATTTGGCACTACTGAGTGGGAATAAATACACTTACTAAATTTACTCTGAGCTTTTCTGTAACTCTTCTTTAGTAACAGGCTGTATGCCTTGTCGATGAAATTGTAATGTTCCGGCTAGTATTGCTGAGCTTACAGATTCTTCGAGCCCAGCACCTTCTTGAAGTTTTATGCAAAGCGTAGCCATAGTTTGATCACCGCAACCCGTTGCATCTATGTCTTTTGAGGCTTGAACTTCTGGTATAGGGAACTGTTGTTTTTTATCCTTAGTGAATAAGTAAGCACCGTGTTCGCCGTGCGTAATCAGCACTACTTCAATACCATAGCCGAGGAGCTTTCTGGCTGCTTCCTGGGCTGAACTAAAATCAGTTACTTCTACACCAGTGAGTATTTTTGCCTCATGCTCGTTAGGTTTGAGTAGATATATTCCACTTTTTAAAAGCTCGCTAATATCAGTGCCGTGTATTACTCCACCAGGATCAAGCATCACCTTGATTCCTAGTTCTTTGGCCTTTTTAACTGCGTAAAGCGCGGTATCGTAAGGACATTCTAGGGTTAAAACTAAGTTACCCTGTTCGGCAGCGACATCTTTAAAGAGCGAGTCTGCCCTATCAATGTCTGTGATATCAAAATCATTACTCACTCCTGGAAGTGCAATAATTTGATTGTTACCTGTTAAGTCGACAGCAATTATTGCTATACCTGGAAGTTTTGTATCGTCTTCCACAATATTCACATAGTCAGTGTTTACACTGACCTTCTTAAGTGCATCGAGAGGAGGCTGCCAAAAACCGTATGAATCTTGTGCCGTTCTGCCAACCATTGCAACTGTATTTGGCTCACCCAAATGACCCATCATCTCGGCAATATTACGAGACTTTCCACCTGGACCTATTACTAATTCTTTGCCGTACACATGTTCGCCAGCACCAGGAAATCGTTCTAAACCAGTTGCAACCAAGTCAGTATTTAACGAACCTAAAACAATTGTTTTCATTTTTATACCACTATATTCTGTGGCTTACCGTTAATATAGGCTTCAACGTTATCGATCATTATATCTGCACCAGTTTCCATGCTTAGATAGGTGTTGTATGAGACGTGAGGTGTAACCACCACCTTGGGGTGGTTCAAGAATTTTTTATAATATGGATTTTCCGTATCACCTACCAGTATTCCTGCGCAGTCCATTGCGGCGCCTGCAATTTTACCGCTA
This sequence comes from Candidatus Saccharibacteria bacterium UBA7683, assembly GCA_002482925.1. Lineage (GTDB taxonomy): Bacteria > Patescibacteriota > Saccharimonadia > Saccharimonadales > UBA7683 > UBA7683. Next base: position 1,987 of record DLGX01000023.1, on the reverse strand, counting down.
TCTAAGGCAGCGATGAGTGCATCTTGATCAAGATTTTCTGAACGTGTAACTGATACGAAATAGCTTCCCGCCTTCATGGTTTCGAAGAAATCTTTGCCAAGTAAGTTTGCAGTTGTAGGGTTGCTACTGAGAGTATCAACCACAACGTCAGCGTCTTTAACAGATTCTAGTAAATCATCGCCTCGAGTAAAATAGCTCACCTTCATACCTAGTGCGGTCGCCACTTCGCCCACGCGCGAGCCAATATTACCTTTACCTAAAATTGTGAGCTTTTTTGTGGCAAGACCTGGTGTTAATGGTGGTAAGCCGCCATTCTTACGGTACGTTTCAGTTCGGTTTATAAACTGTGCGAAATCACGGGTAAGATAGATCATCATTCCTATTACCCACTCTGAAACTGCATACTTATTTGCTCCAGGGGCATTAGAAAGCACTACGTTATTTTGTTTTAGAATATCAAGATCTTTAATAAACGCCACACTAACAAATGCCACAGTTACATATACATCTTTAAGTTTGGGATACGCATCTTTAAAACCTGCAGCACCAGAACAAATAATGTCTGCGCCTTCTATGCGCTGTAGGTATTCTTCTGCGTCTTTGGGCATTGAATCATTAAAGTAGGTTACCTCACCTAGTGAATTCAAGCGTGCTACCTGTGCATCAGTAAAATCTTGGTTGTTTGTTACTACTATTTTCATACTCTGATTCTACTACCATATCTGTTAAACTACTAGGTATGAGTTTATCTATAGCAATTGTAGGTTTACCCAATGTAGGTAAATCCACATTATTTAATGCACTAACTAAAAATGATATTTTGGCGGCTAATTACCCGTTCGCTACGATTGAACCTAATACCGGAATTGTTCCAGTGCCTGATGAACGGCTGAAACAGCTTTCTGATTTATATAACGGTGCACCAATTGTACCTGCAACGGTAACGTTTGTAGATATTGCTGGCCTTGTGGCCGGAGCAAGTAAAGGCGAAGGCTTAGGCAACCAGTTTTTAGCAAATATTCGTGAATGTAGCGCCATTGTGCACATTGTTCGAGCCTTTGAGAACAACGATATTGTTCACGTTCACGAACGCGTTCACCCTAAAGCTGATATTGAAATTATTAACACCGAACTTATGCTAGCTGATCTTCAGACGGTTGAAAAAAGTTTGCCAAGAATTTCTAAAGAAGCTAAGGCTAACCCTACTCTTAAACCGTTGGTGGCTCTGCTTGAATCTGTACGCGAGAAGCTAGAAGCTGGTGATATGCCTGGCATACAAAAATTGATTGAAGGTCTCGATCAAGATTCCGAAAGTGCAAAAACTCTCAAAAGTCTGCAACTCATTAGTACAAAGCCAGTAATTTATGTGTTCAACATTGATGAAGAAAATCTTACCAATTCTGAAAAACAGAAAGAACTTGCTAGCCTGGTTTCTCCCGCCCATTCATTATTTGTAAACGCACAGTTAGAGGCCGAACTTAAAGACATGAATGATTCCGAAGCGTTAGAAATGCTCGAAAGTTACGGGCAAAAAGAGTCGGGTTTAACTCAGGTTATTCATGCGGCTTATAAAACACTTGGACTGCAAAGCTACCTTACATCTGGTGGCACAGAAGTTCGTGCCTGGACTGTTAAGCAAGGGGCTACCGCACCGCAAGCAGCAGGTGTAATTCACGGCGATTTCGAACGAGGCTTCATAGCAGCGGAAGTGGTCGCCTGTCACGACTTACTTGAAGCCGGTTCGCTTACTGCCGCAAAATCTGCGGGCAAAGTTCGCACTGAAGGCAAGACTTACGTTATGCAGCCAGATGACGTAGTTGAATTTAGATTTAACGTTTAGAGAATAGATAGAAGAGCTTAGTTCTTAGACTTTAGAAAATTTGAGCAAAGCGAGTCAGTCTTCATCCATTCAGCAAAACCCGAACAGCGGAGAGCCTATTTGTCCGAGTCAAGAAAAGACTTGCCTGAACCTACAGCTCTATAACTG
>DLGX01000091.1 GCA_002482925.1 Candidatus Saccharibacteria bacterium UBA7683 | reverse complement strand
CCTATTTCTCGTACACGTATAGTGTTAGAAAAATGGTTTGCATTCGCCGTTATCATCAGTGCTATACATCTAGTATTGTTTACAGGAATCCTAGTGCTAGTACCCATTATTGGAGAATCAGTATCTGCTAGTATGGTTGCGGGCGCTACGCTTATGGCGACGCTTCTGGCGTTGGCGTCTGGATCTTTAGCGCTATTAATTGCATTTGCAACCGGAAAAAAAGGGCTTTCAATTGGAATTTCAAGCTTAGTAGTGTTTGGAAGCTACCTCCTCACTTCATTCGCAACCCAACTTGATTGGTTGCACACACTAGACAAAGTTTCTTTATTTCATTACTACAAAGCCAGTGCTGTAATGCAAAATGGGCTCGTCATGCATCACGTACTCGTGATGGCTGGAGTAATTATATGTTGTATTGTCATAGCTCTACTTGGCTTTAGGAGACGAGATGTTCAAGCGTAAGCTAGCCGTAGTTATTTTAGCAGTCGGACTATTTTTTGCAGCTACTTCACTTTCTACATTTGCACTAAGCGTCAATAATTTTACGATAGATTCATTTAACGTAGATTACTATCTTAGTAAAGATGAGAAAAATGTTTCGCAGCTTAAACTTGTAGAAGAAATTACTGCCACGTTCCCTGAAAGTAATCAGAACCACGGCCTAGAGCGGGCAATTCCTAAAAAATATCGCAACAATAACCTTAATCTAAAAATATCATCAGTAACAAATGCTGACGGTAGAGCGCTTGAATACAGCAGTGATACCAAAAACGATAATCTAATTCTAAGAATTGGCGATGCAGATACTTATGTACATGGGCAGCAGACCTACGTAATTACGTATACGCTCAGAGATGTCATTACGTTTGAAAGTAATAGCGGTCAAATCTATGGTTACGACGAATTTTACTGGGATGTAAACGGCGATCAATGGCGAGTGGGCGTTGCCCAGGTAACCGCACGTGTACACGTTCCTAAAAATATTTCTATGAATCGTATGAAAGAACTTCAACCTCGGTGCTATACCGGAGTATACGCAAGCGATCAGTCAGATTGTACATTTACTGAGATCGAACAAGATGAAGAGACAGTCTATCAATTTACTACTACAAAATCGTTATTCCCAGGAGAAAACATTAGTTTAGTACTTGGTTTTAATTCTGGAACATTTACTAAATATAAAACAGATCCAAAGCTTATACTTCTTGGCATAGTAGCATTTCTTGTTGTAGGTGGGCTGCCACCTGTCGCTACAGCTATCATTATGTGGCGCAAGTGGAAACGAACTGGTAAAGATCCTAAGGGTAGAGGTGTGATAGTGGCACAGTATTCTGTTCCAAAAGAACTGAACCCAGTTTTAGCAGATATAATTTTAAATGAGCGGCTGCAGACCAAATCTATTTCAGCTACCCTTGTAGGCCTCTGCGTAAAAGGCTATGTAAAACTCTATGAACTAGAAAATAAGAAGTTACTTGGTTCTTCTGAAGAATACGAAGTGGAACTAATAAAAGACCCTTCAGATTTAAGCGCAGAAGAACAAAAAGTTGCTGCCATGATTTTTTCTAGCACTACAGTCGGCACAAAAATTAATCTGAGCGAAATGAAGAACAAGCTCTATAAAGAAGTTAAAACCCTTACAACGAGTGCAGGCGACAGGGTTGCAACGCTCGGATATTTTGAGCTAAATCCAGAAAAAGCACGTAAAAAATATACAGGCTGGGGAATCGCTTTATTGGTTCTAGGATTCGTGCCGGTTTTTATTTTTCCACCAGCTCTACTCTTCACGTTTGGTGTTGCCATTTCAGGCCTGATGATTCTTATTTTTGGTAACGCCATGCCTAAGCGAACGCAGAGCGGGGTAGACACAAAAGAACACCTTAAAGGCGTCGAAGTTTACATGAAACTTGCTGAAGCCGACAGAATTAAATTTTTGCAGTCACCAGAGACCGCAGAAAAAATAGATACTTCTGATAACACTCAGCTCATAAAGCTTTATGAAAAGTTACTACCATACGCAATATTATTTGGCATAGAAAAAGAGTGGGCAAAACAATTTGCTGATTTGTATGCAGAAGGTCAGTCGCCTAGTTGGTATAGTGGTCACACTGCATTTAATGCAGTTATGTTTTCAAATGCCCTGAGCGGATTCAATACCGTAGCAGCTAGTAGCTTCAGTTCACCAAGTAGCTCTGGTTCATCTGGTTTTTCAGGAGGCGGCGGATTTTCTGGTGGCGGTGGCGGAGGTGGGGGCGGTGGTGGTTGGTAAAATTGCAGTTTATTTAGCCAATAGAAACAAGTTCAATATCGAATACTAAATCTGAGTTTGGTGGAATGTTTGGTGATGGCGACTGTGCTCCGTATGCCATTTCTGCTGGAATAATAAGCCTGCGTGTTCCGCCAACTTTCATTCCAGGAACACCTTTAGTCCAGCCAGTAACTACTTGATCTAGGCCAAAAGTTGCGGGTGAGCCAAAATCTTTTGAACTCTGAAAAATCGTACCGTTTTTTACTAGCGCTCCGGTGTAGTGGGCGGTAATTGTTGCACCAATAGCAACTTCGTCCCCAGTTCCGTCAGTTAAATCAATAATCTCTAATTCGTTTACACTCTCAACTGGTGTAAAATTCTCTAACTTCGTGCCTTCAAGTGGTGTATTTGTGTCCATGCATTCAATAGTAGCACGGGAAAGCGCACGTTCAAGGTTTTGTGTAGACCCTTACCCTATACCCGCTCGTTTACTTTTTACAACTGATGCTTTCGAACCGTTAATTCGCATAAGTGTCGTCATCTGATTTGCTTTGTCTGTTTCAGCAAGAACAACTATACATTCCATGTCACCGAAGACTGACCCTTCAAGTACTTCTGATGC
>DLGX01000090.1:16512-17052 GCA_002482925.1 Candidatus Saccharibacteria bacterium UBA7683 | reverse complement strand
TTGATAACTCCAGTGGCTCCTGGTGTGTGTTGAGTAGGAGCGTTCTGATTAGGGAAGCCTGAACCGCGTTGTGCACTTAAAAATTGTAAACCTTGACCGTTGTAATAAATGTTTACGAACGCTGCGTTAATTGGACTAGGACTACTCACGCGTACGCGTATGCTAAAAGTACTATTAGTGGCATAGGAAGCTGCAGCAGGATCGATATAAATTTTACCGCCACTAGCGGCAAGAACAGGTTGAACGCGGTTGCCTGTGGTGAAAATACTTAGTCCAAAAATGAACATCAGAATTAAAGATAGTAGTGGGTATAAACGTTTTTTCATGTTTATTATTTATTGTAACTCCTTATACTATACTCGGCTACCCCATATAAAGCTACCCTGTAGCCCAAAGTTGTGGCATAATAAAGCTTATGCAACAACCATTTAACAAAAAAAATCTCAAATTGCTCGTCGTTCGCCATGGTGAATTAATTCCAAATGCAACTAAAGATCACACTAAATCAGATGCATTTCACCGAGTCTCAGTAAAAATTTC
>DLGX01000090.1:12482-16451 GCA_002482925.1 Candidatus Saccharibacteria bacterium UBA7683 | reverse complement strand
GCCTGGGGGTTGAGCGGTCCACTGTTTAAATTTTCTGATACCTGGCAACTGGTTATAAATACAAGCACCACAATCGTAACGTTCTTAATGGTTTTCGTAATTCAAAATACTCAAAATAGAGACGGTCGGGCGATGCAACTAAAACTTGATGAGCTCATTAACAACACCAGGGGCGCTCGTAATGAATTTGTGGACGTAGAAGACTTAACAGATTACGAGCTTGATGAATTGCAAAAGCAATTCCACGAGATTCATGAAAAACTCCAAGCTAAAAAGAAACGTTAGTTTGCGCTAGTCTGGGCGCGGAACTTATCGATTGCTTCGTTGTAGAACGGGCGAAAATCTTCCCCTACGCAATCTACCTGTCGTTCTTCAATAGCAGCTTCAGTATTGCCAAGTTCGTTAGCGCGGTTTTTTAAGCTTTCAGAATTATTGCAATACCGTTCTCGAGCTGAACTATAGAGTTTGTGGTCGAATGTTGAAGAACTGGTCAGCACTACGATTGTTACAAGAAATAATATATTAAGTAGCACCGAGGCAACAGCGATACTTTTAAACATATCTGCTTGCACAATTGCACGAACTTTTTGACTGATCTTCTTAGAAGTGGTTTTCTTTTTTGTAGCCATAATTATACTTTATCATAAGCATAAGAATTTCAACAATATTGTAAGGGCTATAGCGTCATTTTCTATTGCACTTACGCTAGCCACAGCGTACAATAAAAGAGTTAACAATTTGGACCTACGATATAACGGAAGTCTGGTGAAAATCCAGCACTGTGCCGCAACGGTAAGTATGTATTACATATAAGTCCGACACGTTTATATTGCCTAGAGTCTCCCGAGCAGGAGCAAAAAAAGACTTGTTTCAAGGGTTTGTCTTTTGAAAATTAGTAAAACTTCTGCTCGGTGTTAAACATCAAAACGCAGGAGTTTTTTAATGGGGGAAATTTCAGAACAAGGTCGGGTGGGAACGGCTGAGCTCACTATGGGCTCTACTTCTGATGCTCAAGTTATCTCTGACTTCGAGTTACAGTTTTTAGACCCCACGCTTGAAGCTGACTTTGATGCGGTAGCCCAAACGTTAGCTGTCGAAGCACGCGACCTTGCTATAGAACCAGAACTTCGAAGCCGTACCGCAAAGCTACTTGGTAAAGTTTCATTGCTTGACCGGTCTAATTCGGAACCAGTTAATGTTGAATTAGAACAACCTATGACACTTAAACAAGCGGTAGAAGAAGCAGTCAAGGGTAGCCATGAGGCACTGCAGTTTGTTCGTAAAAATGCCCTGACCGATTACACCGAACGGGCCTATAAATCAGGACATGTAGTAACTGCCGAATTCTCAGTAAACGAAAATAATCAACTTATTCAATATGGGCAAACGGCAGAAGACATGTTTATTAACGGTTCTCGTCATATGGCTCACCCTCTGCTTCTTGAACGAAGCATAACTGAAGCTCACAACGGACAGCGACAACAATATTATTACGAAACAGGTGTACTAAAAGATTTTGCGATGGTTACATTCTCGTTAGTACCTGATGTAATTACTTCACAAGAAGCCAAAGAGGCTGGCTACTTTACTGAAACAATGTCATATGCAATACAGCTTGTGACTGAAGAAACCGGAAAAGTCATAGTACAGTCAGCTTTTGTGGCTGGAGCTGACTCACCAGGAGCACCACGTTTTGATACACAAGCAGTCACAAAAACAGCTTTGAGTTTCGGCATAGATTACACAGGTGCTGGTATAGAAGAAATACTTTCACGTCCAGCACTCATTCATAAAAGTATGTTGCCAGATCTTGTAGTAACATTAGTGCAGAAGAGCGATAAATATACTGGACGATTTTTTGGTCGCCCTCACCAAGGTCCTAAAGATTATCAAGCACACTTAACAGAATGTCATCGCAGAGAAGCGAGCGCTGAAAGTCTTGTAGAAGAGTTTGTAGTTGAACCACTTTTAGCCGCGGCCTCACGATTTCGGCACCCAACTGATGCTAACAAGTATCTTGATCAATTAAACGACAAGCTGCTCAAGAAGACGATCTTTACCGATAAGAGCATAGACAGTAATGTATTAGGGGCAATTGCTACTGACCATGTTGAACAAGCCCGTATTTATTATGCTAACGGTGATTTTAGGCGTATGGAACGTGAAATACTTGAGGCTCAACGTCTCGGAAGTTCAAGCTCGTGCCCTACGGTATATAAATCTCGGGTAGAATTTGAGGACTATTCAGAATCAGAAGACGATGAAGATTCTTCACAGCTAGAAGTTTGTGAATTTATTTCCAAAGAATGCCCGAAGTGTCATGCTAAAAATGTGTTGACTACCTCTGTGAAAAAAAATGGTAAAACAACGTATAAAGGCGCATGTGGTTGTGTTGGCTAGTAGTACCTGGCCTTGTCCTAAGTTGGTCGAATATTGCATACTGGTAACAATGATAAAAACGGACATTTTTTTGCAGGCTATGGATACGGGGAACTAGCATGAAAATAGGAATATACGCAGGTACATTTGACCCCGTGCATAATGGGCACATTGAATTTGCTAAATCAGCAATAGAAAAAGGCCATTTAGACCGAGTTGTTGTAGTGGCTGAAAAAGAACCATATCGTAAAAAACCACACGTATCGTGGGATCATCGCCAAGCAATGATTGAACGTGCAACCGAAGGAATATCTCAGGTAGATCACGACTACCAGTTCGCTGCACGTCTTTCACATCAACACACCATGAAAGATATGCTCAAAAAAGCAGTAGATCATTACGGCGTGGAACATGAATTTTGGTTTTTAGTTGGTTCTGATGTGCTTGAACATATGCACCAATGGCACGATCTTATAAAAAGTTATGAATACGGCGGGTTTGTTGTTGCACTTCGTGACGACCATACTCACGAATGGCTAGAAGAACGAAAAAAGCAGTTGAGTGACTTTGCGGAATCGATAGTAGTTATAGATAACAACCACCCTCATGTAAGTTCTAGTAAGATACGTACTGATTCAAAAAATGGACTAGAGCTTTTAACTGTTTCAAAAAATGTAGCTGAATATATTCAAGCCCATCAACTTTACAGATAGGTTAGCCAGCGAAAACTAAAATATGCTTATGGTATACTAACCATGTGCTTGCAATACAAACATATTCACTCCTCGTAATCGGGGGATTTTTAATAGCAGGGTATCTTATAGTACGGTTGCCGGTTCTTAGCCGAGCCTACTTACCGGGTTCGCTTATTGCTGGTCTTCTTTTGCTTATACTTGGCCCACAAATAGCGGGCCAGTACTTTCCGGATTGGCAGCTCAATAGCGTATTCTACGATTTCTGGAAAGTCTTACCAAAACAACTTATTAACGTAGTGTTCGCGTGTCTATTTTTAGCACGACCACTATTTCCGTTTAAAAAAATGTGGAAAATGGCTGGACCGCAAGTTGCGTTTGGTCAGATGCTTGCATGGGGACAGTATGCGTTGGGCGGTTTAGTTACCATGCTAATCCTGATTCCATTCTTTAAAGCACGCGATATCACAGCGGCTTTAATTGAAATTAGTTTCGAAGGGGGTCACGGCACAGTTTCTGGCTTAACTCCAGTATTTAAAAACCTGGGTTTTAACGACGGTCAAGAAATTGCGCTAGGGCTAGCTACGCTGAGCTTATGTACGGCTTTAGTGAGCGGAGTGTTGCTTGTAAACTGGGGTAGAAAACGTGGACATATTAAGAAGGTCTATAAAACTAATCTTCGAGAACGTATTTATCATCGTCGGATAATTCACGAACTTAATAAACAAGGCATTAAACTTCGTGAACACCTTACTCCAAAATGGATTGCAAGTCATATAGTGCTTATAGCGCTGAGCGTGTTATTTGGCTGGCTTATATACCAAGGCCTGCTACAGGTAGAAGCTTACACCTGGGGAAAGCACGATGTAACCGCGCTTCGTTATGTTCCATTCTTCCC
>DLGX01000090.1:0-12347 GCA_002482925.1 Candidatus Saccharibacteria bacterium UBA7683 | reverse complement strand
AATATCGGTATTTTCTTAGTGCTAGCGGTAACTGGTATAGTCTGGATTTTATTTGGGTTTACAGTTCTTGCACGCCACATGTTTAAAAAGCATTGGTTCCAAAACGGAATTGTTAATGCAGCCCAGAGTATGGGTATGACTGCTACGGGTCTGCTGTTTCTTCATATGGTTGATCCAAATGATAAAACAAATTCAGCCGAAGGTTTCGGGTTTAAGCAGCTAATGTTCGAACCTTTCGTAGGGGGCGGAATAATTACAGCACTGGCGATGCCGGTAATTATTGCAATCGGACTTCCAATGTTTACCGCGATTTCTGCAGGAATCTGTGTATTTTGGATGACACTTGGGCTAGTTTACTTCGGCCGTCACTAGGTAAGTGTAAACTTTTCTCTGTTTTTAATTTCGTCGATTATTAGCCCCACCATATCTTTGTAGGTATATTTTTTCAGTTTGTACACGTCGAGGATAGAAAGATCTTCTTTAAACGAGGGCGGGGGCGTGGTAGTTTCTAACGGTGTAACATTTATTTTGAAATCAGAAAGAATATCTGAAGCAAGTTGGTAGCGCGTTGTGATTTCGTTCACTGCAATTGGTAAAACTAGGTTTGAAGCATGCTTGTTGAGTAGTTGTTCAATAATCTCAGAAATATGGCCAAGGTAAGTTGGTTGAAACTTCCAAGAATTATCATATTCAGCTTTAGTTTTATCATCGATATTCTTTAAGAACCTATTAAACGGCCTGTCATTGGTAGTGTTAGGGCTGAAACCTACAATAAGCGAAGGGCGTAGTATTAGCCAATCGTCACACTGGTTTTTAATAATTTCTTCAGAAGCTCGCTTTGTTTCGCCGTACACATTCTCGGGGTCTATTGCCGCAAAAGAAGAGATATATATTAGCTTTGTATTAATGTTCTTTGCTTCTTTTGCAATTGCTATTGAACTTATCTCATTAAGTTCACGCGCTTCTTCCGGGTTTGCTTCACACCAGCGAGCATCGGCGCTGTTTGCCACGTGAACAACAACCTCAGGCGCAGTATTTTTAAAAATAGTACTTACTGCTAACGGATCTGTGATATCAAGCTGTATAAAATCTTTACAGAGCTTATTGCCTGCGTATGTTCCAACAACCTCATGATTTTTAGCGAGGTCCAAGTATAGTCGCGCACCTACATAACTACTAGCACCAAGAATTAGTATCTTCATTTGACTTTTAGTATATCAGAACAGACTAGGCAGGTTCTTCGGAGTAGTGAGTTTCAAGGTAGTGTAAATGTTTTTCACGGAATTTGTTGAATTCTGACTTTTTGAATCCAGTACGTTTTATGAAGGTGCTGATTTTTTCTGAACCTATAAAGTGTGGCATCATTACATACGCTGCACCTTCTGAATACAGGTGAGCTGCGTGGTATGCGGTATCAGCTGAGGCTACAAATACAGCACCTGGATTATTTGCTTTTAACCAACTTGCTAAGAATTCATTTGTTGCGAAATCGGAAATTGTGGAAACAACTAATTTGCTCTTATCTAAATTGAGTTCTTCAATTAGTTCAACATCTGTTGCATCGCCGTACAAAAAGTTTACATGCTGGCGTTCTATTAGTTCAACGGCATCAGGGTCGTAATCTACCACCACAAACCGTTTCTTCATGGCGCGGAAGGTTCTAATAAATTCAGCACCACCTTTGCGGTAGCCAAACAGTACAACCGAATAATTTTGTAAGGCGCCTTTTTGTTCAAGTTTGGTAACTTTTCGTTCAAATAACCTCAAATGTTTTTCAAGCTTAGTATAGAGTTCATCATCATACTTCATAAGGTATGCAGATCCCGCAAAGGTAATAAGGGCGGTTAGTCCAATTACTGCCTGAACTTCTGGTCGTGCAAAGTTTCCGTGCACGCACGCGACTACAAATACTAAAGAAAATTCACTAATCTGGCTTAGTGCCACGGCAGTTTTAAAACTGGCACGTTTGGTATAGCCCATTACGCCAAGGGTTATTAGAACAACTAATGGTTTTATTATGAATACCACTGTAGAAAATACTAGCGCCGGCACAATCAGATCCTTTAACTGTCCAGGAACTAAGGTGTGACCAAGTGTTACTAAGAAGATAATAATAAAGAAATCTCGTAACGGGCGTAATCTACTGGAAATTTCACGCGAAGCAGGTAGACCAGCCATACTTACTCCAGCAAACAAGGCTCCCACTTCAACTGAAAAGCCAATTTTTGCAAATAACGTTGCAATACCCAGCGCCCAAGCAAGAGAAAACATGAACAAAAGTTCTTTTGAAGATTGCATCAGCTTCACAAGTTTTGGCAAAACATACTTACTTACAAAGTAGAGAATAAGAATTACTAACACACCTCGTCCTATCAAAAGACCAAGCGTCAGCAGTGAACCGCCTTCTGCTTTTGCAGAAAGCACAATTTTACCTAGTGTTGCTACAATGTCTTGAAGCAGTAATACGCCAATGGCAATCTGGGCATATAGGCGCATTGTTTCACGTTTATCATGAAGTAAGGTAACAATAATAATAGTACTGCTCATAGCTAGGCATAAACCAATAATTACAGATTCAAGCCTACCAAAATGAAGTAATCTGGCGGCAATAGCGCCTGCTATAGTCACCATTCCAACTTGCGTAAGAGTGGTAGTGAAGACGACTTTGCTCAAGCGTGAAATTATTTTCACGCTTAGTTCTAGCCCGACTACAAAAAGTAACAACGCTACACCGAAGGTGCTTAAAAATTCAAAGCCTTTTTCATCGTGAATGAAATTAAATAATGTAGGACCGGCTAGAATACCTGTAATGATGTGCCCGATAATAAGAGGTTGTTTCAACGCTCTCATTATTCCAGCAATTACAGCACCAAGTACTACGACAAGGCTGATCTGAGTAAAAAGGTCTAGTCCGTGCATGTTTATCTTTCGTTTATATTAAAGACATAACACTTTGACTTGTCCCGCCATGCTCGTTCTCGAAGGTCATACTGAATGCTTCACTCCATCAGCGTATCTATGGATACACTTCAGTCCTGAGCGCACCCGTCTGACTCACCGAGAACGCCCTTGGCTTTTATGACAAGACAAAGCGATATGTCTTTGTCCAAATTATGACACAAAGTGCTTGTGTTTGTCTATTTGGCTATCGCAGGTAAATCGCGCTACTTAATTACTGGAAGTAGCTTCTGTTGCTGCGGGAGGTGTGCCACCAGCTTTTTTAATAGCTTCGTCTAATACTTTTTCAAAGGCGGCAAGATCAGCTGGGTTTTTAATTTTTTCACCGTTTACTATAAATGTAGGAGTACCTTCTATGCTGAACTGTTTTGCACTAGAGACGTCTCGGTTAATTCTGTCAGATACCGCTTGGCTCGCGTAATCCTTTTTAAATGCTTCCATGTTAAGGCCTAATTCCTCGGCGTAGCTTTCAAACAAAGATTGCTGGTTTGTAGAAATTTCACCCCATGCTCTCTGAGTTTCGTACAGTTTATCGTGCATTTCAAAGAACTTACCCTGATTACTTGCGGCCTCAGCTGCTCTTGCTGCTGCAAACGCGTTTGCATGAATAGAAATTATAGGGAAGTGGCGGAATGAAAAGCTTACCTGATCTGAATATTTTTCTTCAAGCTGTTTTACAATTGGGTAAAATGCCCCACAACTTGGGCACTGGAAGTCACCATATTCAATTAGTGTAACTTTTTTATCTTTGCCATTACGTACGTGGTCGTCAGATTGAAGTTGTTTTGCGTCGCCAGTGAAGTTCACAACACCTTGTTGGTTGTTGCCAGTTGCAATAAATATGCCAATAAGGCCTAATACTACTACTGTTAAAATAATCCAGAATCTATTCATGTATGTCTCCTTAAGGTATGTAGTTAATATCATATCATAAGGATCTTTACTGAAGATTGGCTGAAGGGTATTGACATTTAATACTAATTATGCTAATATGCTTACATCACTAAGGTGAGGAACGAGGAGAACAATATGAAAAAACGAATTATTAGTATGGTATTTGGTGTGGTTATGACTCTTGTTTCGACAATGTCATTACTTCCTACAACAGTTAATGCATACACGCCTGACTGTGATAACAACGCAATCATGCGCTGTGGTGCAGATACTCGAACTAAACTAGCTGAAAAAACAGTTGGTGATGTTGCAAGTATCTATAGTCATTATGGTATCAACAAAGCAGATTTCGGATCACTTGTTGAAGGCGTAGTATACAAAGACGGCCGTATTACAGCTGGTGGCAAAGTAGTTGCTACAGGTGCAATTTCTACTGGTCGTCACAATATTGCTGGCAGTACTGCTGTAACAGCTGGCGGTGTTCGAATTTACGAACGACCAACCAGTGTTTCTTTTGTGAGCGGTAGTATCCCGGCATTCGTAAAAATTACTAACGGTCGTTTCCAATACGCAATTATTAAAAGTTGTGGTAACCCAACTAAAGGTACTCCTACTCCTGTTGCTCCAACACCTACTCCTAAAATTGCAATTACTAAAGACGTAAGCAAAGCCGTCGTAGACGTAAACGAACAGTTTACCTACACCATTCGTGTTCGTAATACTGGTCCTGTAGATATACAAAATGCAGGCGTATACGACAAAGCTCCAGCTGGCGTGGAATTTATTCCAAAAAGCGGTACTGCAGGTACAACTGTTACTAAAACCGAATTTAAAGTAACAATTCCAGTACTTAAAAAAGGTGAAGTAAAAACATATACCTTTAAAGCTAAGTTCCCAGGTTATATTGCAAACGCTGCTAAAAATGAAGCTTGTGTGTTAGCTTCAAAGCCTAAGCCAGTGGGCGCATGTGATACTGCAACTAACCGTCCTAAAAAACCTCCAGTAACACCTGAAGAATGTCTTCCTGGTATCCCTGTTGGCGACGAACGTTGTGAATCAACCCCAGAAGTACCGACACCTGAAGAACCTACTCCACTTACGCCAGTTGTATATACCAAAGAGCTTCCAAGCACTGGTCCAACTGAAGTAATCAGTGGTGCAATGGGAATCAGCGCTTCAACCTATGGTGTAGTTAGCTACCTCAGAAGCCGTCGAAACCTTCGCGATCTATTCCGTAAGTAAATAGTGTAGCGATATAAAAATCCCACCTTGAAATATAGGTGGGATTTTTAATTGCAACTAAAGATAGTATCATTAAAGTATTATGAGAACATTTCTCTGGGTAGTACTTGTGGTGGATCAGATTGCATTATTGTTACGGTTTAGCGTAAAACTCAGACAGTTTGAAATGAGTGAATTCGTATTTCGTCAACAGATAGAACATCATTCTGGCGAAGAAGCCAAACTCAGGCGTGCACTTTACAAACAACTGCCTCAAGTAAAAATGCTACAGGCTATAGAAGTAAGCTTTTTTATAGTTGTCGGCACTGCTCTGTTTACACACCTCAATAAACCACTACTTGGTGTAGTGTATGCATTTTTAAGCCTGCTTCTTCTAACGGTACTATCTCGTTTTCAATCAATTCAGAATATCTCTAAACAAGTTTTTATGCGCTCTCTTGGCGGGGTGCTCAGTGTGGCAGACTTCCTAAAGCCCTTATGGGTGGTAACTGGTTTGCCTCAACAAAGAGAAGCCGTATTACCAAATACTGTAGAAGAATTTACCGATCAGCTTAGAAGACTGCCAAGCACCGTGCTTCAGCCTATACAACGTCAGCGCCTGGAAAGCGTATTAGCAGGAGAATCTAAAACAGTTAAAGATATTATGACCCCTAAAAAACGCGTGGTGATGGTAGAACCTTCGGCGACGCTTGGGCCAATTGTGCTTAGCGATTTACAAAAAAGTGGACACGGCTACTTTCCGGTAGCTACAAAAAAAGGCGAACCCGAAGGAATTCTTACTTTAAGCGATGTTTCAGACATTCAGCTTGCTAAGCAACGTTCTTCAGTACGAGAAATTATGTCGCAACACATCGCATGGGTAGAAGAAAGTACTTCGCTATATGAACTAGCCTCGGCAATTCTGCAAGAAAAACAGTATTTAGTATTAGTACGAAATATTGAAGGTGAATTTAGTG
Organism: Candidatus Saccharibacteria bacterium UBA7683; assembly: GCA_002482925.1. Classification (GTDB taxonomy): domain Bacteria; phylum Patescibacteriota; class Saccharimonadia; order Saccharimonadales; family UBA7683; genus UBA7683. The sequence goes on along the minus strand of DLGX01000090.1, from coordinate 6,297 downwards.
GTGTTGTTACAACTGCAGATCTTATGAAACACCTGCTCGGCATAGTCAAAGAATAGTTAAGCTGGTATAATTACCTCTGATGATACATCTGGTAAAAAACAATATGAATTCTCGGACGAGCGCATAAACTGCTCAGGTTTATTCGCACTTCGTCCTACAAAATGAGTATTCACCAGATAACTTAAAAGGATTTACAGATGAAACGAACACTCAGTAGTGAAGTGTCAGCCCAGGTAGGCAAAGAAGTAACCGTAAAAGGATGGGTTCATTCTCGTCGCGACCACGGTGGTTTAATTTTTATAGACGTGCGCGACCATAATGGTGTTACACAATTGGTTATTCAGCCAGAACAAAACGAAGCATTTAAAATTGCTGAACAACTCAGAGATGAATTTGTTATTTCAGCAACAGGAACCGTAAAAGAACGTGCAGATGGACTTAAAAATGACAATATCGAAAGCGGAAATGTAGAAGTAGTAGTTGCTGAACTGTTAATTCTTAACCGTTCAGAACCACTTCCAATTCAGGTTCATAGCGATCAAATTGCAAATGAAGATACACGCTTAAAATACAGATATTTAGATCTGCGTCGACCTAAAATGCAGGCCATGCTTAAAAAACGCGCCGCATACTACAAATATATGCGTGACTATATGGAATCAGAAGATTTCACTGAAATTGCTACTCCAATACTTGCAAACTCGAGCCCAGAAGGCGCACGTGATTTTCTAGTGCCTTCACGGGTCCACGAAGGCAAGTTCTATGCGCTTCCGCAAGCACCGCAACAATTCAAACAACTCTTAATGGTTGGAGGCGTTCCACGCTACTATCAACTTGCAACTTGTTTTAGAGATGAAGATCCTCGAGCAGATAGACTTTACGGCGACTTTTACCAACTAGATGTTGAAATGTCGTTTGTAGAAGATGGTGAAGAAGTTCGAACGTTAATGGAACCACTTATTAAAAACCTCGTAACTGATTTTAGCGGCAAAAAACTGTTAGCCGAAGAAGTACCAAGAATTACCTATCAAGAAGCCATGGAAACCTATGGTTCAGATAAACCAGATCTTCGTTTTGGTATGGAGCTTATTGATCTTTCTGAAGAACTTAAAAACACCGAATTCGGAGTATTTAAAAACACATTGGCAAGCGGTGGCGCTGTAAAAGCTATCCGCGTAGAAAAAGCTGCTAGTCTGAGCCGTTCACAAATAGATAAATTCACAGAAATTGCAAAACAAGAAGGTGCAGGTGGACTGGCATACCTAACATATGAAGATGGTGAAGTTAAATCACCGATTGCTAAGTTCCTCTCACCTGCAGAACTCACCGCAATTAAAGAAAAAACTGGCGCCAAGAACGGTGACGCAGTATTCTTTGGTGCTGATAAACGCGAAGTCGTAAACAAAGTACTTGGACGTCTCAGAAACGAATTCGCCGATCATTTTGAACTGAAGGATCCTAACATTGTAGCGCTTGCCTGGGTTGTAGATTTTCCATTTTACGAATGGGATGAAAAGGCCAAGAAACTAGACTTTGGTCATAACCCATTTTCAATGCCAAAAGGCGGGGTAGAATCACTTGAAGCAGAAGACAAGCTTGGTATTGTTGCCGACCAATACGACATGGTTATGAACGGCTACGAAGTTTGTTCAGGTGCGGTACGAAACCACAACCCAGAAATTATGTATAAAGCCTTTGGAACACTTGGCTACGACGAAGCTTACGTAGAAGAAAAGTTCGGCGCTATGTTAAACGCCTTTAAATTTGGTGCACCACCACATGCTGGTTGCGCATTCGGAATCGACCGTATCTTCATGGTTCTAATGAACGAAGAAAACATTCGCGAAATCGTAGCCTTCCCAAAGAACGGCTCAGGCGTAGACGTCATGATGAACTCGCCATCTAGTGTAGATAAGACACAACTTAAAGAGCTGGGGCTATAGAAAATGAAAGCGTTTATTTTTGACCCACTATGGGACGACTTAGTAACAGACGATTTAGAGAAAAAGCTAAGTAGTAATGGCCTAGAGGTTATGGTTATCAAGGAGATTAAGCCCCTAAGCGAATGCGTAGAATTGTTTGAAGGAACCGAAGATCGAATCTTATGCATTAACCCTGACTATGTTAGCTGGAAATTATCATCAGAAGACTACAAGAATATACCTAACTTAAAAGCGATTTTTGGTGCAGCGACATCATTTTCTTGGATAGACATGTCTTATGCTGAACAAAACGATATCCCTATCTGTAATATTCGTAATTTTTCAACTCAGGCTGTTGCCGAATGGGCAACGACCATGATGTTGAATGTTGCTAGGCAGGTGCCTCGAATTATTAAAGATGGATTTCCGCTAGATTTTGACAAAGATTTTATGAAGTATCGTGGTGTAGAACTTCATGGCAAAACAGCAGGTATTATTGGTTTGGGCAATAATGGTATGGCGATTGCGCAGAGATGTGCTGGACTGGGGATGAATGTTGTTTATTGGTCGCGTTCATCAGCAAACGATAAATATAAAAAGGTTGAATTAGACGAGCTATTCCAAACTTCAGATGTTATCTTCCCTACTTTTGCGAAGAGCGAAGAAGCCAATGCACTTATAAATGACGCAAGACTGGAAACCGTTAAATCCTCCGCAATAATTGTAGATATTATTGAGCTTGACGACAATAAACCAAAAATTCTTGAAATGGTTAAGATCGGCAAGTTATTTGGTTATGCGTTTGAAGCCAAACCCTCAACTTTTGAAAACTATGAAGGTAATGTTTGGGCAGCGCCAGCCTATGCGTGGGTTACAGACGGTTCTATGCACAATGTAATGGTTAAGTGGACTGACAATATGGTTGATGCCGTACAGGAAAAATTTCCAAATAGAGTAAACTAGAAGTAGTTGCCTAAAAGGAGTTCGTTATGAAGTTTAAAAAAGCTGTTCTAATCAATATTGCTGAAACACATTTTGAAGAGAAGTACTGGAATCAAATAGATGATTTAGTAGAAAGCAGGGTTTCGTTAAGTCGCGATGACCCTAAACTTATCGATGAACTCAAAGACTGCGATTGTTTGATGATTGGCTTTCAGGTCCCGGTCGACAAAGATTTGTTGGAAGCTGCACCTAATCTAAAGCTCATCAACATTTTAGCAACAGCTTATGGAACAGTAGATCTTGAAGCGGCCACTGCCCGTAATATTCCAGTGTGCAACCTCGCTAGTTACGGCACCGAAGGCGTGGCGGAACTCAGTATTGCACTACTGCTCTTCAGAATCTTTAACTTACAAGAAGCGATAGGTAAAGTTGAGATCGGAGATTATTCATTCGCAGGTGTTAATAGTCGTGAGATTAAAAACAGTAATTTTGGTGTGGTTGGCCTTGGCCATATCGGTAATCGTGTGGCAGAGCTGGCAGCAGGCCTTGATGCCAAGGTGAGCTATTGGTCACGCCAACAAAAGGATGTCCCGTTTGCGTATAAAGATCTTGATACGCTTTTGAGCGAATCAGACTTCATATCACTAAATGTTGCGGAAACAGAAGAAACTAAGAATCTCATCAATGCAGAAAGAATCACTCAGCTTAAACCTGGAACCGTCCTTATACAATCAGTTCCACCAGAAATCGTCGACATGGATGCTTTGCTGGCACGTTTAGAAAAAGGTGACATTACTTATGTAACTGATCATGTTGACGAACTCACTGAAGCTCAAGTTTCCAAAATGAAAACTTTGCCGAATGTAACAATGGTTGCGCCTCTTGGAATTACGACTGACGGTGTTCGTAAGGCTAAACAAGAAACCTTTATCAGCAACCTTGAAGCCGCTTTGAACGGAAGCCCAATAAACAAGGTAAACTAATATTCGATTTAAAAGGCTATCAACCAAAAGAATTAATTGAAACGACTAATTTTACGATTCGCAAGCTTGAAGCAGGTGATGTAGAGCGTGATTACAAAACCTTTATCAGCAATGTTGATGCAATTAAAAAACAACGTGGAGGCACGTGGCCAGATGGTTCTGAAACGCTTGAAGAAGATCGGATAGATATAAGTTGGCACCAGCGTGAATTTGAACTTGGTACCTCATTTGCCTACCAGGTTATGTCGCCAGACGAACAAGAAATGCTGGGCTGTGTGTATTTTTACCCACCGAAACATCCTAATAACGGAGCTTCGCAGTATGAACCTGAAGATATAGATGTTTCAGTTAATCTTTGGACTACCGAAAGCGCTTATCAAGCAGGTGTTTACGATAAACTATATCGATTTACCGAAGAGTGGCTTAAAGAATGGCCGTTCAAATCACCTTGTATTACTAATCTTTTAAAGCCAGAATAAGCTTCTATCGTTGAACGGCGCTAATTAGTTCAACGTCATCAAGCGTGCATTGATCTATACCTAGTTCGTTGAATTTTTTGTAAAGACTAGTTTCTGTATCAATATTAGTTTTGTGTATATGGCTATGAACCTTAATTCCTGCTTCATGACATCTATGAACAAGTTCTGAATTTTTCTCAATAAGCTGATACTGAATGTGCGCAACATCACTTTTTAAAAGCTTCATTGTCTTAATAATCTTGGTACAAATAAAATCTTGAGTCATCCATTCTTCAAAATCCTTGTTAGGAAAAATGATTCCGGTTAGGTGGCGGGGGAAGGCACTGCGTATAGGGCTAGCTATGCCGATAACGCTGGTGGTAATTTCTATATCAGCGTCGGAATAACGACTGAGGACTGATGTAAGACTTGGTAAAAAATCGAGGTCGAGTGATTTAACTTCTATTTCTATTCTTCCTTTATCACTAAAAAGTTTCATAATTGTTTCAAGTTCTGGGTATTCTTGGTTCTGGTCGAACAAATAGTCGTGAACAGCTATGAGTTTTCCTTTATGCATCTGAACGTCAAGTTCTATGCCGTCGGCCCCTTTTGCAAATGCTGATTCAAACGCATCGATAGTATTTTCATTGAAATCATTTGTGTTACCTCGGTGCGCAATGAGTAAAGTCTTCATTGGTTCAAGTATATCAAACCAAGCTTCCGGCCCTTTAATTTCTAGGAGTTTACCCCCCCTTTTTTTTCTCTACAACTAGGAAACCCTATGATTGGTATAATACAAGGCATGATACACATATACCGCATGTACAGACTAGTTAAATTCGTAGATAAAGAGAATCAAATACTCGCAGATAAGGCATTAGTCGAAATATTTGCTGGTAATAATGAAGTAGTCGATGACTTTTCTTTGGTAGAGGTACCGTATGCTTCTGCTGCTTTTGGAGAAATGAACGTGGCATTTAAAAAAGTTGGTATGTCACAAGCCATGACAATCATCGGATCTTCTATTAGAAATAAATATCTTGAACAGGAGACTAATAAACATGGCCGTAAAGTATTACGAGTCGATCACGTAAAAGGTCGCAATTTAATAGACGGAATTCCGTACTTACCATTGGGTCTCTGGAAAGCTTGGTACAAAGAGCACGGGTGGTTAATAGTTGTATTGGTTGGCGTTTATGGTGCTGTGCTGGGTGGAGTAACTCGTGTTATATGGCACTTAGTTCAAAAGTACCTCCAATGAGTCTACTTGTCGTAAATGTCTGTTTACAGATTTGAATGTGTACATATTTATAACACATCATAAGCCTTATAGGCCAATTTCTGTTATTAGGCTTGACTTGCAGTAAGCATGAGAATTATAATAGAAATAAGATACAATCATATGTGAGTATCCAGAGTTTTTATAAATTGCAATTGGACACCACCCTCTATGGCTAGAAGGTAAAAGTTAATTTAAGTAATGGTGTTTTAAGACTAAAAACTCGACTAAGAAGCTCCCATGGTATGGAGCTTCTTTTTTATGTCCAAAAAAACCAGGATAACCTGGTTTAGTTGTTTCTTTGGCTAGAAGGTAAAAGTGCAACACATGGACTGTGTTTGCTGCAGACATCTTTCGATGTGTGTTGCACGTATAAGTATTACAAAGCATAGGCAGTATGTCAAACATAAGCGATATGAATTCTGTTAAGCTACCTCTAAACTTTCTAATTCAATATGACCATCACGCGTATTAAAAGAAAAGGATCTACCATCCACAAGTTTTGCTATATATACTTCAATGGTTCCCGTGTTCGTTGTGTATGTTTCAGATTTGTAATGTTCCACATTATCCGAGGTGCGGCCTTCTTGCAGTAGCTTTGCTATTTGAATAAGTTGTTCTTTGTCCATACTCTTATTATAGCAGGAGCTACTGGCCCTTACTCACTGTACGGCTAGAAGTTATTATGATCTAGCTTATGCTTGCAATATATT
>DLGX01000088.1 GCA_002482925.1 Candidatus Saccharibacteria bacterium UBA7683 | reverse complement strand
GTGTACCAAATGTAAATGTACTAAAGTAAAAATCTTAAATTAAAAGAAGAGACACGCAATGTGTCTCTTCTTAAACCAGGGAAGACTTGCACCAACAGATGTGATCTACTAACTAACAAACTGTTCTTGACTAACTTACTAACTCGAATGATCACATGTATCGAACTAAGTGCTGTATCACTTGGTCTTCCGCGAATAAATATAACAAAAGGTATCTACGCCGTCAATACTTTTCGTTGCAATTTATTAAGTCTTTTTTAAAGTGGTTGCGACAAGAACAACTACACCAATAAAGCCTATCGGTAAGCCTATAAGTGCCCCCGCTATACCACTGCCTAGACCAACACTCGAATTTAGGCGGATGTAAAGGAAAACTGAATACCCTATAATTAATAGAATCAATCCAGCCCAGAAGAGTCTACTCAATTTGTATACCGGGTTGTAAGAACCAGGTTGTTTATTGTACTTTCGTGCTACGTTGTTTAGCACAGCAAATAATGGTGTTACGACACCGAGCATAATTCCAGCTGGAACACCGTCAACCATATAGAGAATAATTCCCAATACGAAGCTTAAAATAGTTAAAATTCTAAAATATTTAAACATTATGCTAATGATAATTCATGACATGACATATGTCTACAAAGTGTAAATTTACTAAACGGTAACCTGGTACTTGCTCGGTATTTTTGTTATCATAAGCACATTAAAGAGGGATGAGTTGAAACAGAAACTAAAAACAATGTTTGGTTTGCCATTAGTCGGGATAGTTCTATTTTTACTATCATCGTCTTCGGCTCACGCAGCTACTACAATTGTTGTTAATTCAAATGCTGATACAGCTGCTAACGACGGAGCTTGCACCTTGCACGAGGCGATTATTGCTGCAAATACTGATACTGCTTCAGGTGGAGCAACGGGGGAATGTAGCGCAGGCTCTGGGGTAGACACAATAAATTTTGCAATTACTGGTTCTGCAAGCTTTATCAATGGCGGGCAAAATGGGTATACAATTGATCTAAGTTCATCTCTGCCAGATATTACCCAGGCGGTTACAATTAATGGCTACTCACAGCCTGGTTCACGCGCTAACACGGCGCCTTCGCCCCAACCATTCAACGGAAGACTATTAATTGAACTTGACGGAACAGATACATATGCAGCTGCACCTCAGCTCAATGCCGACAACACTACCATCAAAGGTTTAGTTATAAACAGATCTGCAGGAACAGGGTTTCTCATTGGGGCAGATAATATAGTAATTCAAGGTAATTACATTGGAGTTGACCCCACGGGTTTAGTGCAAAAAGCAAATTTTTTAAATGGAATTAACGGTGGGGTTAGCGGATTTCAAGACGGTGACGATACCTTAATTGGTGGTTCCAACCCAGAAGACAGAAACATAATATCTGGAAACAATGGCGCAGGAATTACGCCAAACACTGGAAACGATGGCTGGGTGATAAAAGGAAACTATGTTGGTATGAGTGCAGATGGAGTCACTCCAATTTCTAACAGTGAATTTTATAATGGCCCTGGGGGTCTTTCTATTGATAACTGCGATGGTACTGTTGTTGGTGGTGCCGAACCTGGTGCTGGTAACCTAATTTCAGGTAATCTCAACTTTGGTATATTTCCTGACAACACAGGTAGTTTGGTAATACAAGGTAATATAATAGGACCAGACTGGAAGGGTGATCCAATACCAAATAACACTCAGCCTGGGGGCATAGGGCTTGTACCCATTAACGGAAACATTATTAACACAATTATTGGCGGTACTGAACCGGGATCTGGCAATTTGATTGCATATAACGATGGGCCAGGCGTTGCTGTACTTTCTGCTTATTTTGCTGGAAACCTTTTAGGGTATACAGACAACGCAGCTATTTTGGGAAACTCGATACACTCCAACAATATCAACACCAACTTTCCAATAAGCCAATTTGGAACTGGAATCGATCTGCTTGGCGCTGAACTTAGTGGTCCTACTGCAATCAATGGGGGAGTTACACTTGACGATCCACTAGATGCAGACACAGGAACCAACGATTACATGAACTTCCCTGTGCTAAATACTGTTTCAGAAAAAGAAGGCATGGCTCGTATTCAGTACAGCCTCGATGCTGCAGATAGCCCAGTGGACGAGTATAGAGTTGAGTTTTTCGCCAACGACGTAGCTGATCCAACAAACTACGGTGAAGGACAGTATTATTTAGGCGCTATTACAACAACAAACGGCGTAAACAAGACAGCCGAGATTCAATTGTCATCAGGATTCATGCTTGCGGGCAAGGCGGTCTCTGCGACAACAACTGCGGTAGATTCAAGTACGCTTTCTGGTTTTGGGTCAACAAGTGAGTTTAGTAGAGTCGTGGTGGCATCGAGCCAAAGTGCAGAGAACCAGCAACTCGCTTCGAGCGGAGATAACATACAACTTTTTGTAACGATAACAATCTTCTCGCTTCTCTTTACAACTTTTGTGGTTTTCAAAAGACGGCTATCGCACTAGTTCTTAAGTGATGAATCAATCTTCTCAAGCTGTGTGATTAACTGCGTTCGTATATTTTGAGCATACGGATTGCCATTTTCAATAGTTTGAAAGAGTTCCTCAGTATGGACTCTGTCTAATTCAATTAGTTTTTTTAGGTAGGTGAATGACGGTGTTGCAAATTGTGATTCTTCAGCATGAATATCGCTGAGCCCTCTTGCTAGAAACATTGTCAGTGCATGCACTAAGGCCATTTCTTTGTCGTGTTGGGCTGGGCTTAATCTAACAATAGTTAGCTTAAGAACATCTGAACAAAAGGTTATAAAAGGTTCTGACATTTCGGAAACTTCACTACAAACGACCAATGTGAGTCCTTTGGTCCCGTTTTCGACAGTCTGCGGGCCAAACAAAGGGTGTGTGAGAAGTATATTGGTGTGATCAGGCAGGTGTTTCTGTAGCAGTTGTAATGGCTTTACTTTCACAGAACAAATATCAATCAACAGCGTAGATTTAGTTAGCAGTGGTTGAATTTGCGTAAGGACTTCTGGGTAAGCAGAAAGAGGCACTGCAAGTATTACAGCGTCAGTTGCACATACATCTTCAAGAGTTGATGTTTTGTAGTTGGCTGGCGGTTTGGTATCAAAGCCAAGAACTGTAACACCTTCTGGAACTAGTGAAGAACAAAGCCTTCCAAACGCACCAAGCCCAATTATGCCAACTGATTGGATATTATTTTTCATTACTAGCATTCCGAAGCACAGTGTGCCGTGCTATTACTTGGTCAATAATAGCTCGCCAAATTGGTTGAACAACAGCTTCATCTAGCTCAGCCTTTTTGGCAAGATTTTTTAGTTTTTCAAACTGGGCTGCCTCTCTGTTAACATCTTGTGCAGGAGCATTTGAGTCACGTTTTGCTATCCCAACTTGCTCTGTTACTGCAAATCGCTTTGCAAGTAGCATAATGAGCTCTTGGTCAATTTCATCAATTTGTGTTCGTAAAGTTTGTAGTTGATCTTCCATTTCGTTCCTTTTAATTAAATAAACCGCCTGAGAGCGGTCTTTTTTTTAAACAATTTTAATAAACCGCTGTTTAGTTACGGATAATAATAAAAATTGACATTTATTTTCTTCACTCCATAACTATACCCAAATCCACAATAAATAACCAGACACAGCACAGATCAACCTTACAGTAAAACCCTTGCCTTCTATCTGTTAATGTGAGAAAATAACCAAGTCCTCGTTCCGACATGGTTCATATACAAATGAAAAAACAAAGCATAGCGACTTTTTTTGTTTGAGAGGAGAAGCATAGGCGTAAACTGAAGCTTTTGATGAGATTCAAAACAAAGTAGCGCCGTCAACTTCGACGACGACGCGGGCCAGTAGCTCAGCTGGTTAGAGCACCTGCCTCTTAAGCAGGGTGTCCTGGGTTCAAGTCCCAGCTGGCCCTCCATTCTACTTCGCTAAAGCTTCGTAGAATTAAATTGTAGAATGTCCTCCATAGCTTCATGCGACGGAGGGCTTTTTGTATACTAAGAACGTAATAATAAGGGGCAATTATGTATTACGTTTATATCTTGAAAAGTTTACACACTAATCAGATCTACACTGGGTATACAACAGATCTACAAAAAAGACATAAAGATCACAATTCAGGTAAAAGTATTCATACAAATAAATTTCGTCCATGGAAAGTTATTACTTCCATCGCGTTCGGAGATAGAGAGCGCGCCGTGGACTTTGAGCGATACCTAAAAACTGGCTCAGACATTGCTTTTGCAAGACGTCATTTGATCTAATTATTTACTTCTGTTTTTGTTATCATTAACACATGAAGTTTTCATTTTTACAGTGGAATATTTGGTACGAAGAAGATATTCGTAATATCACTAAGTACTTAAAGAAAAACCCCGCAGACATAATTGCCCTGCAAGAACTGACGATTAATTATCCGGAGCAAGTAGATCGTAACACACCGCGGTATGTCGCCGAGCAACTCGGTTATAACTATTGCCTTGGCGGAGAAGAAAGTTTTAATGCAGAGAATGATGATCGTGGATTCGGCAACGCGATTTTTAGTAAATACCCAATCAGTAGTCACCGGATCGTATGGATTAATGAACCTACCGGGAGTGGCGGTTTTGATGATCAATATCGTACATATCTTGAAGCAGTTTTAGATATAAATGGCGTCCAGGTGGTAGTGGCTACAACACATATGTCATACACGCATAAATTTAAAGTTACAGACCGGAAGCGTGAAGAAACAGATAAACTACTTGTAGAACTGAAGAAGAATACTACGCACCCCTATATTTTCTCAGGAGACTTAAATGCCATTCCAGCTTCATATACGATTTCGCAAATTAACAACTTGTTAGAACCAGCTGATCAAGATCTCGATGAGAAGACATGGACAACCAAGCCCTTTTCGTATCAAGGCTTCGAA
>DLGX01000073.1 GCA_002482925.1 Candidatus Saccharibacteria bacterium UBA7683 | reverse complement strand
TAGTCCACATTATGGGGATATAGCTCAGCTGATAGAGCGCTGCCATGGCATGGCAGAGGTCCAGGGTTTGAGTCCCTGTGTCTCCACCATAAATATTATGCAAATTGTTATTAACAAGTTACTTACGCACTACGAAAAACAGGGTAAAGGCCCAACTGTTCTTTTTCTGCACGGCTGGGGCGACACTTCGAAAACATTTGCGCCTATAATTGCCGATCTACAAAAACACTACACTTGTATAGCTCTAGATTTACCTGGCTTTGGATTAACCCAACAGCCGGGTAACACATGGGGCGTAGAAGAATATTCAGAATTTGTCAAAGCATTCTTACTGAAGGTAGATACAAAACCAGAGGCAGTAGTAGGTCACTCAAACGGTGGAACTATTGCGATGTTCGCACTATCACATAAGTTAATTACAGCTAAAAAACTTATTCTAATTGCTTCAGCAGGTATTCGTAATGAAAACAACGCAAGTAAAACTGCGTACAAAATAGTTGCCAAAATCGGGAAGCAGGCAACTAAGGTTTTTTCAAAGAAAACTCAGGAAAAATTACGAAAGAAATTATATAGCACTGCTGGTTCGGATATTTTTGTCTCGCCTCATCTAGAAGAAACATTTAAGAAAGTTGTAGGTTACGATATACAAAAAGATGCTATAACTATCGAACAATCAACACTGCTTGTGTACGCAGAAGATGATACTGCTACGCCACGAAGATACGGAGACAAGCTTACGCACGCTATTAAAAACTCAAAACTTGTGGTGATGTCGTCTGGCGGGCACTTTGTACACCAAACCAATTCTCAAGAAGTTCAAAGACTGATAAAGGATTTTATACAATGATTAATTTACTCAGTTGGTATAACCCAAAACTCCCTATCTATCTTGTTTATATGCTACAACAAGTAAATTATCGCGCCCCAAAATTTATTGAATGGCTTTCTCGAAATCCAAATCTACGCAGCGTAATTAAGCGCAAAGCTTTTGATAAAACTAAAGCCGCAAAGATGCTTTTAGCTTTCACGACTGCGACTTGGCTGCTGTTCATTCTGGTAGGTGGCATGTTGTTATTTCTGGGTTCTGGGCTACTAAGTGCTTCAGGCTTTGTAATTTTATTAATATCACCATTTCTTTCAGGTTTATCACTAGTAGTTGCTGTATATGGTGCTCACGTATTTATAGCTGCTCCAAACGAAAAAAAGTTAATGCTCGATAGCGAGCGAATCTTTAAAGTGCATCCAGCAATCAAAATTGGTGTTGCAGGCAGTTATGGGAAAACCACTTCGAAAGAGGTGCTCACCACTCTTTTAAGAGAAAAATTTAATGTGGCGGTGACTCCCGGAAACATGAATACACCGATTGCGCACGCCAGGTTCGCTTCTAAGCTCGATGGAGATGAAGATGTTTTGGTATTGGAATACGGTGAAGAATACCCTGGCGATACAAAGCGGTTCATTGAAACAACCAAACCAGATTACGCAGTATTAATTGGCCTAGCGCCAAACCATCTCGATTACTATAAAACAATTGATAATCTGGCGAACGATTTACTAGAACTCAGAAACTTAGGAAATAAAAAGCTCTTGATTAACGGGGAATCAAAATTACTTCAAAAATATCTTAAAAAAACTGATAACGTAATCACCTCAAAAATCGCAGACGGATGGAGAATTTCAGATATAAAAGTTGAAATTTCTGGAACGTCGTTTACTATGACAAGCAATAAGCAGAAGTTTTTTCTAAAAAGTGGGTTACTTGGTCGTCATCACGTTGCCCCGCTTGCGATGGCGGTAGTGATTGCCAGCAAGTTCGGTCTTAACAAGAAGCAGATTGAAGATGGCGTTTCTAAAACTGTTCCCTTTGAACATCGCATGCAACCAAGAATACTAGCGGGCGCAACATTACTTGACGATACGTATAATGGAAATATTGAAGGTATTTTGGCTGGTCTTGATCTTTTGAAAGAATTAAAGGCAAATCGAAAAATTTACGTAACTCCAGGCTTGGTTGATCAAGGTGAAGAAACTGAAAAAGTTCATCATGAAATTGCAAAGAAACTTTACGATGTAGCGCCAGATTTAATTGTGCTCATGGACAATTCCGCAACAAAAATTATCGAAGATGCACTCGCCAAGCTTAATTACCAAGGCTTGGTTCAGATTGAAGCCAACCCACTTAATTTTTATCAGAACATCGATAAAATTGTCGCGGCAGGTGATCTGGTGATGATGCAGAACGATTGGACTGATAATTACAATTAAATCTAATTAATTGTACATACTAATTGTATAAGTGGTATACTGCGTATATGAAAACAATTGCAGTAATTTTTGGTGGACAAACAACAGAACACGATGTATCAATTGTGACAGCAATAGCAAGTGTTATTAAGCCGCTTGAATTAGCGGGTGGTTACAGCGTGGAGCCGATTTATATAGCTAAAGATGGTTCGTGGTATTGGGATCAAAAACTTAAAGATATTAAGCTGTTTCAAAGCGGTGAAATTAACGAGTTCATGCAAAAAGCTCCTAAAATTCACATCTTGTTTGATAATGGTTTAACGTTAGTGAAATCAAGTCAATTTGCTGGTCGTAAACAATACAAAAAAATTGACGTGGTTTTTCCCGCAATGCATGGAACGCACGGCGAAGACGGTGAACTAATGGGTATTTTAGAAATGGCTGGTGTGCCATATGTTGGTTGCGGTGTTGCTGCTAGTGCGGTAGCAATGGACAAGGTTCTTTCTAAGCAAGTCACCCAAAACGAAGGGCTACCAAGCACGCCCTGGGTCTGGCTTAATAGCGAAGAGCTTACAGACCCCCGATCTGCACTAAAGAAATGTGAAGGCTTGAAGTACCCTTTATTTGTAAAGCCCGCTCGCCTTGGTTCGAGCATTGGTATAACTAGAGTTACTGAGAAAGCTCAATTGATGAATGCGCTCGAAGTCGCCGCACATTACGACGATAAGATCATTGTTGAACAAGCCGTTCAAAACTTGATTGAGCTTACACTTCCTATAATGGGCAATCAAGAACCAATTCCAGCATATCTTGAACAACCTTTAACCAAAGATGAAGAATTCTTCGATTTTGACACCAAATATATGAGCGGTGGTAAGGGCGGTAAAAAGATGGGCGGAGCAAAGCAAGGGGCTCAAGGTTATAGTACTATTCCAGCCGATATCCCTAAAGATATGTATGCAAAGGCCGAAAAGCTCGCAGTAGATGTGTATAAAGCAGTTGGTTGCGAAGGTACTGCGCGCATAGATCTTTTAGTCGATTCA
>DLGX01000039.1 GCA_002482925.1 Candidatus Saccharibacteria bacterium UBA7683 | reverse complement strand
GCGCCATGCTTCATCCATGAATCTTTACCCATTTTAGCCATTTCTTCATATTCAGCTTCTTTACCCCTTGGCACTACCAAAACAAATCCATCAACATATTTAGCCATTTATCTACTCCTCTTTTTAAAGTTGTATCCATTTATAATTTTAGCACTTGAGTCAAAATAAAAAGGACGCCGAAGCGTCCTTTTGAATTAGAAACGAAGCTTAGTAAGCTTTTTTTGCGCCTGCTTCGATTTCTTTTTCTGCATTGTCTTTAGACATCATTGCACACACAGTAGTTCCGCATTTTTCGTGCTTGCCCTTAGCCATGAAGCCACCTTTTTTAGTTTGGTGAATTTCTGGTGCTGAAAGTTCAACGCCTTTTTCTTTACACTTAACGCAGTATCCTGTAGCCATGACTATCTCCTCTTGGATTGATTATTGTTGCTTAACGTGTTCCATTATAACGCTTGTTTGAAATATACCTAAACTAAAAACGAAAAAACACCTGAAAGTGTCTAATAAAACTCGAATGGTGTATCGCTGTTTTTGAAAGTGTAACTATCTTGTACAATCAGCTATAATATAATTATGGATTGGAAATGGGCTTTCGATGGTATTGGGACAGCTTTAGTTACCTTATTAATTACTGGCGTAACTGCTGGTATTGTCTATAAGAAGATGGTGAACAAACAAGTTCAGCAACAAAAAGGTGGCAAGAACTCGACTCTTTATCAGGCTGGAAAGAATATCGAAAATGGCAAAAGAAACAAAGAGTAAGCAAATTCAAAAAGCGACGCATGGCTATCAGGCTGGCGGTGATATCACCGTTAATGATACTGACGCTTTTGTTGAGTTGCTGAAGAGCACCGAGGAAAAACTCCGTGCAGAGTATAACTTAGCTATTGCCAGACAATCGATTCAGCTTGAAAAATTTACGCAGCTAATAATACCGAGACTTACAAGAGAGGAGTATCGTAAGGCTTTTGAGCAGCCAGATTACTTGCTAAATGTTACTGAGGCACAAAAATCCGCAATACGCACAGATTCAGAAGATGATCTACTGTTACTAGCTGACATACTTGAGCAACGTGCTCAAATCGTCCAACCCACGCCACGACACAAAATGGCTACAAGAAAGGCACTTGATGTTGTAGGGCAGCTTTCACAGGATGATTTAGATACCTTAACACTTCTGTGGTATGGCTTGTATATGACGCCCCAGGTAAATATCTTCGAGCAATCAATCGCCGTTCTTAATCAGCACATAGCGCCATTCATTAATGGTGGCATACCAAAGAATGATAGTTGGACAGCAGACCTAGATATTCTTGACTGCATCAATGCTAGCAGTGGTGGCATAAATCATCTCAAGAGTTTCGCTCAGCTGTTTGCAGAGCACAAATATCCTGGCTACTTCGTTATTGGTATGGATGCAGAAGAAGCAGAGGAAGCCCGAAAATTATTGAAGAGCGTCAAGCCAGGGCTCGAAAATTTGGTCATTAAGCACTCGCTTAATGCTGATAATCTCTTATTGTTTGGCGCTAGCGAGGAGCAATTCCGAGAAATAATTAATAACAATGTCAAACTCACAGAAATTCGAACGAAAAAAATCGATGAAGTTGTCACGCTTAACAAGTATTCTTCAAAAATTAATGACCACATAAATGAAGCAAAAAAGGCCCTGTCAAAACACGAGGAATTAGAAAAGCTAAATGATTGGTGGAATGAGAGTAAGCTACCAGGAATGACTATGACCCCAGTAGGTATCGTTCTGGCATATAGTAACTTTCATAAATCGCTTCCTGCCGTAGGCTGCCCAAGCTTGCCCTCACTACTGAGTGGCAGTTAGACGTAACGTGATATCAGGTTATAACCGTCATTTCAATCTGTAAAATGGCACATTTTGTCTCGTGAGGTCTACATCACCAAACGAAAGCTGCAACCCTCAGCACGATCAATAAACAAAAAGCTCCCGATCAAGGGGGCTTCTCTAGGTGTCATATTGGTGCGGGTAAGGAGACTCTAACTCCTGGCCTCTTCCTTGGCAAGGAAGCGCTCTAACAACTGAGCTATACCCGCTCGTCGGAACTTTCGCTTTGATCTCGTTTGCCAGAATGACAAAGCTTCGATTTATCGCTATGTTCCTCCTCTTCAATTTTACAAACAGATCGCCGTCTTGGTTTATAAAATTGGCAAGAAACATTTTGGTGGCTCCTCTCGGACTTGAACCGAGGACACAAGGCTCTTCAAGCCTCTGCTCTACCAACTGAGCTAAAGAGCCGCATCTGCACATACCTGCGCTGATGAACTTAAATATCATATCTGATAGAGAGCTTTTTTTCAACTCTTGTTTAGGATTTTTTGAAGTGGTTCTTCGAATGCATCTGCCCAAAGTTTGTAGCCAGCTTTACTTGGGTGGTAAAAATCGCCACCATAGATTCTAAAATCGTTAGCTCTTGGATTAACTTTTTCAAATACCAGCGCAACTGCTACATTATATTTTTCTGCTACAGGCTTTAGCGCTTGACCCCATTCATACGAATTTTTACCATTTATATCTTCCGGCCCCATCGGTGGTAAATTTGCAATAACAGTTTTATCTGCTGGTAATTGTTTGAGGAGCGTTTCGTAATTTACTAAAAAGCTTTCTAACGATTTTTTGTGGGTGATGTCATTTGGGCCGACAGCAACAACTATGGCATCGAACCGTTTTACATTTTTAAATTTTGGTAATTGCGATTCAAGCAATTGCCCAGAGTCTGCACCACTTACGCTAAGGTTAACTATTTGTACAGTTTTACCAGTTTGCGCCGAAACCCTTTTTGCTACCTGACTAATAAAACTATCGCTTCGCTTTAAGCTTCCGACACCCTGCACTGTTGAATCACCCATTGCAACAATCACCAATGCCTGATCATCTAGACTAAGTACGGATTCTTTTTGCCACGCATTTGTAAAGCTCCCTACGCTATACAAAGTGTGGCCAGCACGAACTATAAGCAAAAGTATCAAAGTAACAACAGCAAGTGCAATAATCATAAATAATTTTTTCACGTTACTTTGTGAACTGCTTTACTGTATCGACAATATCTGAAGGTAGTACAAATACGGTTTTTTGAGATGGTTCAACTGAAATTTTTTCTAAGGTTTGCAGTGTACGAATTGCAATACCGCCTGGAGTTTTACTAAGTATTGCTGCTGCTTCTGAAACTTCTTGAGCCGCCGCTTTTTCACCACTTGCAGTAATTACCACCGCTCTTCGTTCACGTTCAGCTTCGGCCTGCTTTGCCATAGCGCGCTTCATGTCTTGTGGAAGTTCGATGTTTTGCATTTTCACATTTTCAACATCTATTCCCCATTTATCGGTCTCGGCATCTACGATCTGTTTAATTTGCAGGCTGATATCTTCTCGTTTACTTAGTAGTTCATCGAGTTCTACGTTACCTACAACGTCACGTAAGGCTGCCTGAGCGAACTGCGCGGTTGCGTAGGTGTAGTTGGTTGTTTCAAGCACTGCCTTCACAGGGTCAAGCACACGGAAGTACACTACGGCATCTACGCCAACGGTTACGTTATCTTTTGTAATAACTTCTTGCTTAGGCACATCTACGGGTGTAGAACGAGTATCTACTTTGCGCATTGATTGTATGATTGGAACAATTATATTAAGCCCAGGACTACGAAGGCTTGTATATTTACCAAGTGTAAACACAATACCTTTTTCATACTGGTTCACTATTCGAATACCACTTATAAGAACGGGGACTACTACAAAAATAAAAACTATGAATCCGAAACCGAATAATGCTTCCATACACCTCCTTAGGTTGTGCCTTTATTGTAGCAAATAAAATGTTACTTATTTGAGCCGGACAGCAATTGCTTCAATTTCAACGCAGCATTCCGGTTTAACAAGGGCATTCACCTCCACTAAGGTGCTAGCAGGTCGTGCAATTGTAAGTAGTTCATCTCGAACTTCTGAGACTTTCGGCCCTAGGCTAATATCAGTTACGTAAATAGTAAGTTTAACTATGTTATCTAAAGTCATACCTCCATCTGCGAGAATCTCTTTAATATGACCTATGATGAATCGAGTCTGATTCTCTACATCATTTGGAAAAACTACTTTACCATCTGAATCTTGAGCAAGTTGTCCTGTTAAAAACATCATAGCTCCATCGCCGAAAGGAACAAGAATTCCATTGGAGTATGCCTTAGTTGGTTGCTTCATTGTGCTCGGGTTAATTTGCAAAATCTTGTTCATACTAATTACCTTTTCTTGTTTTGTGAATTATATCATGCTGGACAGGTTGTTCGACCTGCTATCACTTCAGCCAAATAAAAAACCCTACTTACGTAGGATTCTTTATTTGGTGGGTGATGAGGGACTCG
>DLGX01000027.1 GCA_002482925.1 Candidatus Saccharibacteria bacterium UBA7683 | reverse complement strand
TTCTTGTCTTCGTCATCACCAGACTTCCAGAAACGACGGCGTGAACGGCGCACGTACCAGTTTGAAGCATCTTCTATAAACGGAAGGATCGGCTTCACGGCGTTGGGAATATCGTATACATCCATGTGTTTTTCAACTTCTTGAGTCAATTGATGCACTCTGCTGATGATCCATGAATCCAGTGGGTTTTTGCATAGTTCAGTCGGGTCTTCGTGTTTGCCGTTCCACTGCCAGCCATCAACTTCTGCGTACATGGTAAAGAAGTCGTACATATTCCACACCATACTGAGCTTACGAGCTACATCGCTTACATCTTTATCAAGTAGTGAAAAGTCTTCTCCGTTAAGTAGTGGGGATCCTAAAAATAGCATACGTAAGCTGTCGGCAGAATACTGGTCCATCAGTTCATTAGGATCGGTATAATTACCGAAACTCTTACTCATTTTACGGCCGTCATTGCCTGCTAGTGTGCCGTGAACTAAGGCATTTTTAAACGCAGCTTTGTCGAACAAGCCAACATTTACTGCCTGCATATAGTAAAACCACGCTCGTACTTGGGGCACGTATTCGACTATGAAGTCACCCGGGAAGTTCGCTTCAAATTTTTCTTTGTTTTCAAATGGGTAGTGATACTGGGCAAATGGCATTGAGCCGCTTTCAAACCAGCAGTCCATTACTTTATCAATTCGTTTGTAATGCACGCCTTCAAGATCAAACTCAACATCATCAACCCATGGGCGGTGATAATCATCGAGTTCTTTGCCACTAAGCTCTTTAAGCTCCGCATAACTTCCAACAACTTTAATCTTTTCATTTCCGTCAGAATCTACGCCCTTCCAAACAGGCATAGCAGTCGCCCAAAAGCGATCACGACTCAGGTTCCAGTCAGGTGCAGATTGAATTGTTTTAGCTGAACGACCATTTTTTATATGTTCAGGGAACCAATTGATTTCACCATTTTTTTCAAGCATTTCATGACGCTGTCCATCGATATCCATAAACCAGCTTGGGTGAGCCCTGTACATTAATTTAGTTCCACAGCGGTGACAGTGAGGATAGCTGTGACGGATATAATCTATTCTGAGCACTACGCCACGTTCGTGCAAAGTTTTTGCTATTTCTTTATTAACATCCCAAACCAGCTGACCTTTCCATTCTCCTGAAGTATACAATCCATTTTCGTCTGTATTCATAACCCACTTAAAGCCGCTAGCGCGAGAAAGATCGTAGTCTTCTTCACCGTAAGCCGGCGATTCATGAGCGATACCAGTACCATCTTCGTCGTGCACGAAATCCGCGTGCCAAACTTTGAACCCTGTTTCACCAAGTTCTTTTACGTGAGTTTCAAAAATTGGCTGGTATGATTTTCCGACAAGTTCGCTACCTTTGAATTCTCGTAAAACTTTGTAATCGAGTTGTTGGTGTTTTTCATCTACCAAGGCTTTTTCAATGAGGTTTTTAGCTAAAATTAATCGTTCGCCATCTAGTTCAACTTCAACGTACTGTAGTTTTTTATTAACAGCAATTGCGCTGTTTGAAGGTAGTGTCCAAGGAGTAGTAGTCCAAGCAAGCAGATATGAATCTTCGTCTGCTAACTTAAACTTCACGTAGACACTTGGATCGGTTACGTCTTGATATGAATTGTCCATGGCGACTTCGGCTTTACTAATAGGTGTAGCGTCGCGAGTACAATACATGAGTACTCGTTCGCCTTCGTAGATTTTGCCTTTTTCGTATAATTCTTTAAATGCCCACCAAACACTTTCCATGTAGTCTTTGTCCATGGTTTTATAGGCACCTTTAAAGTCTACCCAACGACCAATGCGGTCGATTGTGCTTTCCCACAAGTCACCAGTCTGGACCATATTTGCACGGCAAGTAGTGACGTATTCTTCTAGACTAATTTTTGTACCGATATCTCGTTTGTCTTTTATGCCAAGCTTTTTTTCTGTAAAAATTTCTGCAGGCAGTCCGTGGCAGTCCCATCCCCATCTTCGTTCTACTCTTTTACCTTGCATTGTTTGGTAGCGAGGTATCGCATCTTTCACAATAGACGTAAGAAGCGTTCCATGGTGAGGCACGCCGGTAATAAACGGAGGCCCGTCATAAAACACATAGCTATTTTCAGCAGGACGCTGAGAAATAGATTTTTCAAACGTCTTTTCTTGTTTCCACTTCTTTACAAGATCTTTTTCGTATTCTAATGCTCGTCTTCTGGTATTTGCTTTGAACTTCATCTTTTTTCTCCATTATTTGCAAAGTGTACTTTTGTTGTAAACGTATCTTCAGTCATTGACTCAATTTCGTAATCTGGACTGTCTTGCTCATAAATCTTTCGATACATCTTTTCAATTTCTTTATTATCAAGCTTGCAGCTAAATTCATTCCAACCATCATCTGGAATTTCCAAGGAATCAGATTCACCCACTAATTCTTCATCAATTTTCCCAATATAATAATCGATTGTTTTGCTACCACTTAAGTTTGCACCCAACCCAAGCAGTTCCTCGCCAGGGTATTTCTTCCGCATTTCATCCCAAAAGTTTGTAAGATCTATTATCTGACTGTAGTTTTCATCTACATTAATCGTTCGTTTTTGACCGAAAAATTTCATTATCAGCCTTCCACCAGCTTATGTTTTTCTGGGTTAAATGCTGGCCCGCAGGGCACAATCATATCCATGTCGCCATTCCACCGAAACTTTTTCATAGGCTCAATGTATACAACATCACCTTCAACTAATTCTTCGTGTTCTCCGTCTTGGGTTTCAATGTATCCACTACCCTTAATGATTACTGCCATTTCATGAGATTCTTCAAGGTAACCCCAGCCAGTTTCAGGAAACTGGCCACGAATTGAAATCTTTGCAATGTCAATTGCGTTGCTGTCTTTTGGCTTAAATTCCTTACCAAAGCAAACTTCGCTGTTGCTAAACGTTACCCCGTCTTGATCTGACCATTTTTTCATAGAGCAACCTCGCCGAGAATTTCCGTAAGTCGCGTGGTTACTTTTTCATCTACAAATTTTTCTTCAAAATTCAAAGTATCACTTGTAACAACAGCAAATCTATGGAAAACCTGAGCGCCCATTGTTCTCGCTACGTCTTGAAGGTGCAGACACGGCAACAACGCGGTCGAGCCTGAACCCACGCCTACTAGTACTACGAGCTTCCCTTCAAGTGCATCACCAAGCATACAGTCCAGGGCGTTCTTAAGCGCGCCAGTATACGAACCGTTGTATATAGGACTTACTAGTACGACTACTTCCGATTCCTTAATTGCCTGTGCGAGTCCTTCAACATTTTTGTCGTTGCTGAGGCTTGGGTTTTTATGCCACGCGTGTTGAGCTAACGGCAAAGGTTTATAACCTAACTTCCAGATAATGGGGTTAATGTTGAGACTTTGAGATATTTCGTTGATAACATCAACAATGAAGTTACTTTTCGATTCATCCTGTCGTACACTACCGCCAATAATTAATACTTTTTTGCTCATAATTTTCCTTGCAATTAAAAAACACCTCGTAGTAAGATCCTGGATCCAGAACATATATATGTCGGAGGTACCATCCAGGTTCTCTTGAGGTGACTCAAAAGCGCTTATTTACTGCTATAACGGGCATACCCGAGAGGTTCTACTAAGAATCTTTCTGTTCTTCCTCTTCCTTGTGGTTGATAGCCACTCAAAACGGATCTATGCTTATAGTAGTAGATTACAGATGAAAGTGCAAGCTATTGTAATTAGAGCCCTGCTCGTTAACTAGTGGTCCACCTTCGATCGAACCGATAAAACCAGGCAGAATATGACGAGTTAAGAAAGGGCTTGCCCGAACCAACAATTAGAAAATCGTGAGGGATACTTGTCATCGTCCTTTCGCGTCGTATTATGCCTGGTTTTATACGCGAGAGTGAGTCTAGGGTGTCAGTTTTGGCTTACTTTTTGCTGATCAAAAAGTAAGAGCACGATTTATGAAAGACATGTTAGATTCTTCGACAAGCTCAGAATGACAGCAAGAAGTTGATTAATTAATGACTGGATCCCCTGGTCAGGCCAGAGGATGACAAAGACATAACGCTATTGATTATAAAAACTGAGCTCAGAAATTGTTGGCCATTTTTCTCTATCAATCCAGGACTGAATAAATTGGCCATCATCACGAAACACTAAAATTGCTGGAAACTGCATGATGTCATATAGCCGAGCTGTTTCAGCACCTGCCACGCTTTCAACGTCTATAAGTTCAATTGCTCTGCCGGTTTGGCGAGAAAATTCACGGGTATATTCGTTAACCGAGGTTTCGAGTTCCGTATTTGGCTTGTAAAGGATAACTGCTTTCATTATGAATTAAGTATACCAGAAGTAGATTGCAGAGCTTAGTTCTTAGATCTTAGATAAAATCGTAGAATAGTATAACTAAGAGAATGGCGACCATAAGAAAACGAGCCTTTCGGCTCGCCTTCTCTAAGATCTATTTGCTGTTATCTCTAGCTACAACCGCTTGTTGTACCGCAAGAAGTACAAACGTAACAACTACCTGCTCGCTGAGTTTGGTTGCCACAGCTGTAACAGAGTGGTGCTGTTTCTCCGGCAGGAGTCATACTAGCAGCTGGGGCGCTACTTGCCTGATTCACTACTGGTTCGCTTGCTGTAACAACAGGCTCCGGAGCAAGTACTGGTTCTTGGTGAACATCTGCAGGCATTGTTGGAATGTTTTTGTCTGCGTTTTCACCTTCTAGTAAACTTGTCTGGTTGCTAAGAGCTGCTGCTTCAAAATCTTCTAGGCTTGCAAGCCCGAGTTCTAGCTGATCATCAAGACTTAAATATTCTTTTGCAAGGCGTCGGAAGATGTAATCTACCAAGCTTGAAGCAGTTCGAATATCTTCATCATCAGTCATGCCAGCCGGTGCAAAAGCAACATTAGTCATGCCCTTTACGTAGGCTTTAAGCGGTACGCCGTATTGAAGGCCGTAGCTGATTGAACGGGCAAATGCATCCATAAGGCCAGCCAATGTTGAACCCATTTTAGCAACGCTCATAAAGAGCTCGCCTGGGGTGCCGTCTTCAAATTCACCAACTGTGAAGTAGCCATGACAATCTGCAACGCGGAAACTAAAAGTTTTTGCGTTACGACGTTTTGGCATTTCGTGGCGAACATGAGATTGAAGCGCAAGAAGTTGTTCTGTAATCTGCTCGGCAGACTGTGCTTCGTGTGAAGTAAGATCTTCCTTCTTATCATCATCTTTCTTAGAAGAAAGCGGCTGAGCAACTTTTGAACCATCACGGTAAATTGCTACTGCCTTAAGGCCAAGCTTCCATGAAAGCAGGTGAAGGGCTTCAATGTCTTCAACAGTTGATTCAACAGGCATATTTACAGTTTTAGAAATCGCACCAGAAATGAATGGTTGCACTGCACCCATCATCTTTACGTGACCGTTGTAGTGAATTGAATTATCACCTACTGCACATGCAAACACTGCGTAATCTTCTTTTTTAAGATGCGGAGCACCAACTACACCGCTGTTTTCGTGAATGTATTTTACAATATCTTCAATTTGAGACTGCGTGTAGCCCATAGTTGTAAGCGCACGTGGAACAGTCTGGTTTACAATTACCATGTTTCCGCCACCCACAAGTTTTTTGTACTTAGTTAGGCTAAAATCAGGCTCGATACCAGTAGTATCACAATCCATCATGAAGCCGATTGTGCCAGTTGGAGCTAGTACTGATGCTTGTGAGTTTCGCATACCGTAGCGATCGCCAAGCTCTACTGCTTCATCCCAACATTCTGCTGCTGCTGAAAGAAGATCCTCTGCAACTAAGCGGGCATCAATATCTCGAACTGCGTCACGGTGCTGAGCAAGCACTTTCATCATACCTTCACGGTCTTTGTTGAATCCTGCAAATGGTCCAACCTGCTTAGCAAGTCGAGCTGAAGTTGCATATGAATGACCAGTAAGAACTGCGGTAATTGCTGCAGCCTGTGCACGACCTTCGTCTGAATCGTATGGAAGACCTTGTGCCATAAGCATTGCGCCAAGGTTTGCGTAGCCAATACCCAGTTCTCGGTAAGCTTTTGCGTTCTTAGTGATGCTTTCGGTTGGGTATTCACTATAACCAACAAGAATTTCTTGTGCGGTGAAGATAATCTGAATAGTATGCTTGTATGCTTCCACATCAAATGTACCGTCTTGGTTCAAGAACTTAAGTAGGTTAATTGAAGCAAGGTTACAAGCAGAGTTGTCGAGGTGCATGTACTCAGAACATGGGTTTGAGCCATTAATTCTTCCTGCGTTTGGAGATGTGTGCCAATTATTAATTGTGGTGTCAAACTGAAGACCAGGATCTGCACATTCCCACGCGCTTTCAGCAATTTGGCGCCATAAATCACGAGCTTTAATAGTTTTATACACTTTACCGTCGCTTACACCAACCAAGTTCCAGTCTTCGTTCTTTTCAACAGCTTTCATAAAGTCGTCTGTTACACGTACTGAGTTGTTTGCGTTTTGATACTGTACAGAGAAGATGTCTTTACCATCTAAGCTCATATCAAAACCAGATTCTTGTAGTACGCGAGCTTTTCGCTCTTCAATTGCCTTACACCAAATGAATTCTTCTACATCTGGGTGATCGGCGTTCATAATAACCATTTTTGCAGCACGACGAGTTTTACCGCCAGATTTAATTGCACCAGCAGAGCTATCGGCACCGCGCATAAAGCTTAAGGGGCCAGAAGCAGTTCCTGCGCTCTTACCAAGCGGTTCATAGCTTGAACGAATACTACTGACGTTCAAGCCTGAGCCTGAGCCACCTTTGAAGATCATTCCTTCTTCTTTATACCAGTTAAGAATCGAAGGCATAGTGTCATCTACCGCAAGAATAAAACATGCACTTGCTTGTTGAGAACGAGAAGCCGCACCAATGTTAAACCATACAGGAGAGTTAAATGCAGCGCGTTGTGCAGTTAAAATGTATTTTAATTCTTGATTAAACGTTTCAGCTTCGTTTTTGTCTACAAAATAACCTTCCTGTTCACCGTGACGGGTAATTGTGTCTGCAACACGGTTTACAAGAGTTTTTAAGCTACCTTCACGACTTTCGGTTCCAGGAGTACCGGAAAAGTATTTCTGGCTTACGATATTAATCGCATTTAAGCTCCATGTGTCAGGAAATTCTACAGCTTTTTGTTCAAAAGCGACCTTCCCTGTTATTGGATTGTCAATTTTTGAATCCCGCTGTACCCACTTAAAATTATCGTACGCGTCTACGCCTTTTTCCGTAAAATAGCGACGAATATCCAGCACCGTAGCTTGTGCCATAGTTACACCCTCCTTAAGTTTTCCCTCTTTTTAGTTTGTTTTTAAAGTTTTTGTTAGAGCGTCAGCGAGCAAAATGCCCTCCACCTAGTCACTCCCGCAGAAACTTGCATTAAGTTCTTGCGGCAACGACCCGGAACCGATCTTATTAGCGTTCACGTCTAGCTTTTAAAGCACTCAGGCCCTCTTCGAAGCTTTTAATGCTGGTGAAGTGTCTATAGACACTTGCAAAGCGTACATACGCAACTTCATCTGCTCGTGCAAGCTCGTCCATTACTAGCTCACCAATATCCCCAGCCCTCACTTCAGGCGTACCTAAATCGTACAACTTGCGTTCGATCCGCGCAACCATATCTTCGCGTTCTGGCGCCGAAATTGAAGTTTTTTCTGAAGCTCTCTCTATACCACACAGTACTTTTTCTCGGTCAAAAACTTCGCGGGTATTGTCTTTTTTTACAACAATAAGGTTTGGACGTTCGACACGTTCGTATGTTGTAAACCTTGCTGAACAATTTTCACATTCACGACGCCTTCGAATACTTTCGCCACTGGCGACATCTCGCGATTCAACTACTTTTGACTCTGAACTTTGACACTGTGGACACTTCATGAACACTCCAGGTTTATATTAAATTTTCTAAGTAACGCGTGCTTGACCCCAGCTGTAGCGTACTTCGATACAAGTATACCGCTAATGCTAGTGTAGGTGCAAGTATAAAATGAGCTATTCTTCGTCTTTTTGCTCAGAATCCTGAGATTTCTTACGGCGGAACCGGCGAAGAAACGCAGGTACGTCGCTTTCTTCTGCTTCTGTCTTTTCTTCGTCGTCGCTAGCCCATATATTTGAGCTTGGTACGTCATCGCTTTTATGAAATGGTGTCGCTTCTTCATCTACTGCAGAATCGCCTTCGGAATCTCTAGAGTTTGCGGCATTTGAATCTTCATCCATATTTATGGTTTCGACTTCGCCTTCCACTTCTCCTAAAGAAGTTGAAAGTGGGTTTTCGTCTTCTTCATCTGTGTCGTCATCAGAAGAAACTGTACTAGTTCCTCGTTTTGCAAAATAAGCAGCGTCAAAACCAGTAGCAATAACGGTAATGTCGACTTTGTCTTGCATATCTGGCTTAATTGTTGCACCAAAGATTATGTTTGCATCTGGTGAAACAGCTGTAGTAATAACTTCGGCTGCTTCATTTACTTCGTGCATAGAAAGGTCGCTACCACCAGTAATGTTAAAGACTACTCCTCTGGCACCATCTATAGAAACCTCTAGTAACGGTGATTCAATTGCCTGTTGTGCAGCAATAACGGCTCGGTTTTCGCCACTTCCGTGACCAATACCCATTAAAGCTGAACCTGCGTGGCTCATTACAGATTTAACATCTGCGAAGTCGAGGTTGATTAAACCGTGTTCGGTAATTAAGTCTGAAATACCTTGTACACCCTGTCTCAGTACATCATCTGCGAACGTGAAGGCTTCAAGTAGCGGTGTGTTTCTATCGATCGTTTGAAGAAGACGGTCGTTCGGAATAGTAATAAGTGTGTCTACGTACTTTGAAAGATTTTCAATTGCAAACTGTGCGTTCTTACGGCGCTTTTCGCCTTCAAATGCGAATGGCCTGGTTGCAACACCCACTGTAAGGATTTCCATATCTTGCGCAACCTTAGCAACAACATGAGCCGCTCCTGAACCAGTTCCACCGCCGGCACCAAGAGTAATAAATATCATGTCAGCACCAGTAAGAGCTTCTTTAATTTCATCTACTGATTCTTCGGCAGCTTTTTGGCCCATCGTAGGGTCTGCGCCAGCGCCAAGACCTTTGGTAGTATCTTTACCAATATGAATCTTTACAGAGGCTCTCGAGTGGTAGAGGGCTTGTGCATCGGTATTAAGCGCAATAAACTGAACGCCTTTTAGGCCAGAATCAACCATACGGTTAATAGCTGAGCCACCAGCTCCGCCAACTCCTACTACTTTAATCGATGCAAATGCTTGAATGTCGGCAGGTTTTACTTCTGGCACGTGTTTCTCCCTCACTTACTTATGGTACTCAGTATATACTGCATGTGCTAGTAAAATCAATTCGAGCTAATTTTTGAATATTCCCCAGGGGTCACCACGAACACTTTTGGTATACAGCTAATAAATTAATGTGTTCAATTTAGTAGTGTTAGACCTAGTATTATTTTATATAATATGTTATAATTAAAATATGAGTATTGAGCGTCTAGTAATTCCGCGACCGACAAAGATTGGTGAATTTGATGTTGCCGCTGCTAGAGATTTAGCAGTAACTCACAGTGAAACTGGACTGAGCTGGGAAACTGCATCCAAAACAATAGCCATACACGTAACTGATCCGTCTTTTGATGTTACAGAATTTGATCCCGAGATTACAGTTGAACCAGAAGGAACAACAACAAATCATGCAACGCCATGGCATGTAGACGTTATTTATATGAATGGAGAGGCCCATCCTACCGATGTCCAAATAGGTTCTACCGAATTTACATCTGACATAGTGTATGGTGAACTTCCACTTCATAAATCAGTACTGCATGAAGGACCAAGAGCATTCCATACATTCCTTGAAACCGATGAGGGTCAGGCAGCAATAGAGGATGCACTTGTAGCCGGATCACTAAGTTTGGACACAGAATTAGCTCCTGGAGATATTGCTAGAGTTTCTAAGTTTAATGCCCATCGAAGAAAACAAATCGCCAATAAAGTACCCCGACTGTTATTCAAAGATGTTATCTGGGAAATCTTTTAGAACCCAAAACGACCGAATATTTTATTAAAAAGTGAACGAGCTTGATCAGCACCATGCTGCAACCTGCCACCTAAGCCACGACCACCGTACGCATCTGCTTCTTCTTTATGGACATCAAGTAGCATCAATCCTACTGCAGTTGCG